>NZ_MVPX01000364.1:0-43803 GCF_002043085.1 Gordonia sp. i37
CCGCGTCCGGGTCCGTGATGTCGACAACCCGCCACGGCACCTCGACCGTCTCGGGGACGACCGTGACGACCTCGCCGCTTCCCACCCGGACGAAACACGAACGCAGCACGCGATGTTCGTCGAAGACCGCGCGTACCGCGGCGTGGAGACGTTCGGCATCGACGTCTCCGTCGAGGGTGAGCACCGCCTGTGCGATGTAGACGTCGACGGCCCCTTGTTCCCGCCCGGCGGCGGCGAGTTCGGCCTGGAACTGCAGCCCGCGCTGCAACGGAGACAGCGCCCAGATGTCGGCGCGCGGGTAACGTCGGGCCAGCTCGTCGAGGTCGTCCTGCGTCACCGCGGCACCGACGACATCCGACGGCGAAAGGCCCGGATCGCCCTCGGAGGCAACGTGTTCGACGATCGCGGCGAGTTCGTTCTCCCAGCGCCGTGCAAGGTCGTCGACGTCGTCATGGCTCAGTGCGCCTGCCGGGAAGCCGAACCCGGCCTGCAGTCGGCGGCCTTCCGGGCCGACGACGGTCCCTGCGGTGATGGTGATCAGGGCGGTGGCCACCATCGCACCGGTGACCGTGCCGGGAAGTCGTGGCGCATCCGGGTCCGGGAGCAGAGTCCCGACGAGGCCGTCGGCGGAATCCCCCGCCACGTTGCCGAGGTAATTGAATGCGATGGACGGCAGCGGCGCCTGCGCGAGTGCGCCACCACGATCCGCGCGGAGCAGACCGAAACCGATGCCGTTGTCGGGCCGGCCGACGCGTTCCTCCTTGGCGCTCTTCACGGTTCGAGCGGCGTCACCGTCGGGATCGATGGCGATGGGGGCGACGCTGGTGAACCATCCGACGGTGCGCGATAGGTCCGCGGTGCGCGGGGCCGCGCCGCGCAGCAGCACCTCCTCGTAGCGTCCGTGTCCCTCGATGAGCATGGTGACCGGCTGCTCGTCGGCGATACCGCGGTCTCGTTGCCAGGACCGCACCGCGCGAGCGAGCGCGGCGACGAGTGCGTCGTTGGCGTTGCCGCGGAAGGCTGCGGGTACCGAGGTGAGCAACGGTTCGGCGAGGGACGTGTCGATCGTGTGCACGATCTCGGCGGTGGTGGACATGCGATCGCGTCCGCGGTCCATCTCGACGCCGAGATCGGTGGCGCGCGCACGGGCGAGCCAGTAGGTGAGTTCGGACTGCCGAGCACGCTTTTGGCTCTGCACCGCTCCGACGAAGGCCCGTGCCGAGGTCGCCTCCGGCCTCAAGGCGAATGGCTCACCGGCGAGGTATTGGCCCCAAGCGGTCACCAGATCCTCGATGATCGCGCGCCACGAGACGGCGTCGACACCGAGGTGGTGGATGACGATGACCACGCGACGCAGTTCCCCGGTCCCGGCAAGAACCGCCGATACCAGTTGCCCGAGTGCGGGATCGAGTCGCATGGAGGCCTCGCGGAACGCCGCGGTGATCAGCGCAGCACCATCGGCCCCTCCGCCGTAACCGGTGGACTCGGTGACCGCGCTCTGTCCGTCGAATCGCCCGGCCCCTGCCTCGAGGTGCGGCCGACCGTCGATCTCGGTGAGTGCGGCGGTGAGCATCGGGTGGTTGGCGACCACGGCACCGATGACCTCGCGGAGCGCCGACACGGTGAGTTCGGCCGGGGCGTGGAGCACCATCGACTGCGAGAAGTCGGCGAAATCCTCGGGCGCGTCGGCGTGTTCGAGGACCCACGAGACGACGGGCGGGATCGGCATCGGCCCGACGCCACCGCCGTGGGGCTCCTCGAGCGCTGCGACGGCGTCGCCGCGGCGTGCGACGGCGCGAGCCATCCCACGAATCGTTTTGTGTTCGAAGATGTCCCGCGGCGACAGTTCGAGTCCTGCGGCCCGCGCTGCGGAGGCGAGCTGGATGGACATGATCGAGTCTCCGCCGAGGCCGAAGAACGAGTCCGTCACGCCGACCCGTTCGATGCCGAGCAGTCCGGCGACGATACCGGCCAGCTGCTGCTCGACGGGGTCCTGCGGAGCGACGTAGGCGGCGTCGAGCGTCGGGGTCGGGGCGGGCAGTGCCCTGCGGTCGAGTTTGCCGATCACGGTCAACGGCAGTGCGTCCAGCGTCGTGATGCTGCCGGGCACCATGTACAGCGGAAGTCGCTGCGCGACATGCTCGCCGAGGGTTGCCGTATCGACCGGCGACCGGAGCACGACATAGGCGGCGAGACCGGACACGACCGACTCACCGCTGCCGGCGATGGCTCCGTCCGCGGAGACGCCGACCACGATCGCCGAGTCGACCGCCGGATGTGTCGCGAGGGCGGACTCGATCTCGCCCAGTTCGATGCGCAGGCCACGCAGCTTGATCTGATCGTCGCTGCGACCGCCGTAACCGACGGACAACCCGCCGTCGCCCTCGACCCACCGGACGACGTCACCGGTACGGTACATCCGCTGCCCCGCAGCGCCGTACGGATTGGCGACGAACCGCTCCGCGGTCAAGGCGTGACGGTGCAGGTAGCCTCGCGAGAGACTGGGTCCGGCGACATAGAGCTCACCGAGCACGCCCACCGGAACGGGATGCAGCCGCTCGTCCAGGATGAGCAGTTCGGTCCCCTCGATCGGTGATCCGATGAGCACGGGACCACCCGCGGTCATCGCCGCACTCATCGTGACGGCGACGGTGGTCTCGGTGGGCCCGTACATGTTGTGCAACTCCGCCGACGGCGCCCACCTGTCCCGCAGTGCTTCCGGCATCGCTTCGCCGCCCACGAGAACGGTACCCACCGTGGGCAGTTCGGCCGGGCCGAGCGACGCCAGCACCGTCGGTGTGAGGAAGACATGGGTGAGCTGTTCGTGTGCCACGAACTCCTGTAGCGGTGCACCGGCGACGGCGTCGGCCGGGCGGTACACCAGTGCCGCCCCTGCGGTGACGGCCAGCAGATGTTCCAGTACGGACGCGTCGAAGCTCGGCGACGCGAATCCCAGGATTCGCGAATCGGGTTGTGCGCGCGCGATCCTCGTTTCCGTGTCGGCGAAGTTGCGGATGCCCCGGTGGGTGACGCCCACCCCTTTCGGGCGACCGGTGGAGCCGGAGGTGTAGATGACGTAGGCGAGCGAATCGAGCGTCGGCTCGCCGTGTAGCTCATTGTGGTGCAGCGGTTCCGGCGACAGTCCGGCGATCGTCTCGGCCACCTCCGGTGTGTCGGGGTGAATCCAGGTGGTCGCCGTGGCGATCTCGGTGTTCTCCCACCGCTGCCCCGACGCACGCGGGCACAGGCCCAGTGCGACACCGGCATCGGCGAGCATGCCGGCGATCCGCTGCTCGGGGTGATCGGGGTCGATCGGTAGGTAACCCGCGCCGGTGCGCGCGACCGCCCAGATCGCGACCGTCAGGTCCACCGACCGCGGAATCGCCAAGGCCACGAGGGCTTCTGGTGCAGCGCCCGCGGCAAGGAGGTGGCGTGCGAGTCGGTTGGCCGCCTCATCCAGCTCGGCGTAGGTCAGGGTGCGCGTCTCGTCGGACACGGCGACCGAGGCGGGGAACCTGCGGACGGCCTCGTCGAAGATGTCGGCGAGCAGCATCGGTGCGCGGCCACGTGGCCCGGCGACCGGCGTCAGTGCCGCCGCCTGGGCAGGGGCGAGGAGCGGCGCGTCGCCGATCACTGTCTCGGGCTGGGCCACGAGGTGTCCGAGCAGATCCACGAACCGGGACATCATGGTTTCGACGGTGCGCGCGTCGAAGAGGTCGGTCGCGTAGTTCACCCGTCCGGTCCACGCGCCGGTGCGTCCGGCGCGCACACCGACCGTCAGATCGACCTTCGCGGAGGTCTCCTCGATCTCCAGGACGCCGACGGCGAGGTCGTCGAGGTCGGCAACCATCGCCGACGGGTCAACGGGATTCTGCTCCACCGTCAGCAAGACCTGGGTCAGCGGCGCGAAAGCTTCCGAGCGCGTCGGCGATACGGCGTCGACGACGGTCTCGAACGGTGCATCGGCATGGTCGAACGCGTCGAGGTCGGTCTTGCGGACCGCGTCGAGGAAGTCGGCGAAGGTGGCGGCACCGTCGACCGCGGTCCGCAGGACGAGGGTGTTGACGAACATCCCGACGAGCGGGTCGAGAGCCTGATCTCCCCGGCCCGAGATCGGGGTACCGATCGCGATGTCATCGGTGGCGGCCAGCCGCGACAACAGCACCGCCAGCGCGGCGTGGATGATCATGAACTCGCTGATCCCGCGTGCCGCGGCGAGCGCGCGCACCGATTCCGTGGTGCCGGCGGGGATCTCGAAGCCGATCTCGGCGCCACGCATCGAGGCGACGGCCGGGCGTGGGTGCGTGGTCGGCAGGCTCAGCACATCCGGTAGACCGGCGAGCCGGTCGGTCCAGTACGCCAATTGCGCCGACACCACCGACCGCGGGTCTTCGGCCGAGCCGAGCACCTCCTGCTGCCACAGTGCCACGTCGGCGAATTGCACTGCCAGTTCCGCGAATTGCGGTGTACGACCGCGTGAGCGGGCATGGTAGGCGGTCACCACGTCGGTGACCAACGGGCGCATCGACTCGCCGTCGCCGGCGATGTGGTGCACCACGATGAGCACGATGTGTTCGAGATCCTCGACGCGCCGAATCCGGACGCGGATGGGATGGTGGGCGGTGACGTCGAATCCCGCTGTCGCGGCAGCGAAAAGCTCCGACTCGTCGTCGACGACCGCCCAGTCCAGCCGCGAGCCGGTCAGCGATCGGTCGGTCACCACCTGACGCGGCGCGCCCTCGACGGACGGGAAGGTGGTACGCAACACCTCGTGGCGGTCGATCACGTCGACCATGGCCGCGCGCAGCGCCGCCAGGTCGAGTTTGCCGGTGAGGCGCAGCGCGATCGGGATGTTGTAGGCGCCCGAGGAGGTGTCGAACTGGTTGATGAACCAGATCCGTTGCTGCGCGTAGGACAGCGGGATGCGCTCCGGGCGCGGGTGATGCGCCCGCACCGGCGGAAGCCCGACACCACGGCCGGCCACCCGGCGTGCGAGATCGGCGACCGTCGGTGCGTCGAAGAGATCGCGGACGGCGATGTCGACGCCCAGTGCCGCACCCGCTCGGGCGGCGACGCGCATGGCGGCCAACGAATTTCCGCCGATGTCGAAGAACGAATCGGTCACCGACACCTGGTCCACGCCGAGCACCTCGGCGACGACGGCGGCGATGGTCGTCTCGGCGGGCGTCGACGGCGCGACGACCTCGGTGTGCGCCGCGGGCGCCGGATCGGGAAGCGCTCGGCGGTCGATCTTGCCCGCGCTGTTGCGGGGCATGGCATCGAGTACCACCCAGACCGACGGCCGCAGGTGCGCGAGCAGCCGGTCGGCCACTGCATCGGCGATGACCTCGGTGCGAAGCGTGTCGCCGGGGTGACCGACCACGTAGGCGACCAGTGCGTCCCCGGCCGCCGACGATCGGACGTCGGCTGCTGCGGCGACGACGCCGGGAACCGACGACACCACCGACTCGATCTCACCGAGTTCGATCCGTTGCCCGTGCAGTTTGACCTGGAAGTCGGTGCGCCCCAGGTACTCGATGTCGCCGTCGGTGGTCCACCGCGCCAGATCACCGGTGCGATAGAGACGCTGTCCCGGCGCACCCGACAGGTCCGGACCGCAGGGGTCGGCGACGAATCGCTCCGCGGTCAGCGCAGACGCCCGGGCGTAACCACGGGCCATCTGAGGGCCGCCGAGATAGAGCTCGCCGGGCACACCCGGTGGGACCGGACGCAGACGTCGGTCAAGGATTCGGACCAGCACACCCGGGGCGGGCCGGCCGATCGTGACGGTCTCGACCGGCTCGCTGAGCGTCGCGATCGTCGTGTCGACGGTCATCTCGGTGGGCCCGTATTGGTTGATCACCGTCGCGTGCGGTGCCGCGGCGAGCGTGTACTGCGTCAACGCCGGCGTCAATGCCTCACCGCCGGTGTAGATCCGGCGCACCGTCGACAGCGCGGCGGCCGCGTCGGAGACCTCGTCGAGGAATACCGAGAGCATCGACGGGACGAACTGCACCATGGTGATGTCGTACTCGGCGAGGCTGCGGGCCACGGCGGTCGGTTCGCGATGGTCGTCCACACCCGCCACGACGGCGTGTGCGCCGACGATCAACGGCCAGAACAACTCCCACACCGACGCATCGAAGGTGAACGGGGTCTTGACGAGGACGCGCTCGTCCCGCGGTTCGATGCCGGCGGGCGCGAACCACGTGAGCAGCGCGGTGAGGGCCCCGTGGGAGACGGTGACGCCCTTGGGTTGTCCGGTCGAGCCTGAGGTGAACAGCGTGTAGGCAGCGTGATCGGGGCGCAGGGGTGCGAGCCGATCCCGATCGGTCACCGGGCGCCCATCCGCGCGTTCGAGTTCGGTCAGGTCGACGATGGTGACCGGCAGGCGATCAGCCGCGTCGGCGAAGACACCCGAGGCGTCGGACATCGTCAGGGCCGCGGCCACCTGCGCCGTATCGAGCAGATGGGCGACCACCGAGGCCGGAGCCTCCGGGTCCACCGGCACATAGTGACCGCCGGCGACGATCACCGCGTGCACGGCCACGAGCATCTCCGGCGAACGCGGAATCCCGACGGCAACAGCAACGTCCGGGCCGACACCGAGGTCGATCAACCGCCGCGCGAGCGAGTTGACCAGAGCACCGAATCCGGCGTACGTCCACTGCGTCGAACCCCCCGGACTCGAACCCCCCGGACTCGAACCCTCAGCACGGTTCCCGGCGTCGACGACAGCGATCTGCTCGGCGTGGGCGAGGTGCGCCGCACCGAGCGCGTCGGCAACCGTGGCCGCGCCGGGGCGGACCAAGCCGCCCGACGTCCACCGTTGCAGCGCAGCAGCTTCCGGCGTGGAGAGAATCGTGGCGTCGCCGACCGGTCGCGCCGGGTCCCCGGTGAGCCCGTCGAGCGCACGGACGAACCGCTCGGCGAACACCGCGACGGTTCCGGGATCGTAGAGGTCGGTCGCGTAGACGATCGATCCCTGCCATCCGCTCGACGAGTCGGCGATACCGACGGTCAGATCGACCTTGGACGAGATCTCGGACGGCTCGGCGGCACTGACCCGCAACCCGCCCGCAACACCGATATCGACGCTCTGCGAAGCCAACTCGGTGATCGCGGACTGATCGAAGGACAACCACACCTGCGCCAGCGGCGCATACGCCTGGGACCGAATGGGGTTCACCCGCTCGACGATCGCCTCGAACGGCAGGTCGGCGTGAGCGAGCGCCTCGAGATCGATCCGTCGGGTCTCGGCCAGGAGGTCGTCGAAGCTCATGTGCGGCTCGACGGTCGTCCGCAAGATCAGTGTGTTGACGAACATGCCGACCATCGGGTCGAGAACCGATTGGCCGCGGCCGGCGATCGGGGTGCCGACGGTGATGTCGTCGGTCGCCGAGAGTTGCGCGAGCACCACCGACAGCGCGGCATGGGCCACCATGAACGGCGTCAGGCCGCGTTCGCGTGCCAGCACACCCACTCGTTCGGACAGTTCGGCGGGCACGTCGAAATCGACTCGGGCGCCGCGCTGCGAGGCGATCGCCGGGCGAGGCCGGTCGGTCGGTAGCTCGATCACATCGGGCGCGCCGTCGAGTTGGGTTGCCCAATACGACAATTGCGCGCCGATCAGGGAATCCGGGTCGTCGGCGGCACCGAGGACCCGCTCCTGCCAGAGCGCGACGTCGGCCATTTGGACCGGCAGCGGCGTGAATTCGGGTGCATGGCCCTGTGAGCGCGCCTCGTACGCCGCGATCAGGTCGGCGACCAGCGGGGCCAACGACTCACCGTCGCAGGCGATGTGGTGCAACACGAGCACCATCGCCCAGGAGGTTGCCGACACCTGGGTCAGCCGGACTCGGACGGGTAGCTCGTCGCGCAGGTCGAATCCGGCGAGAAGCGCTGCGCGCGCTTCGGATTCGTCACCGATGCGCCAGTCAAGTGCGGCTTCGGCCACGGTCATGTCCGCGACCTGCTGGACCGCCGTGCCCTCGGTCTCGGGGTAGGTGGTGCGGAGCACCTCATGCCGGCGCATGACGTCGAGCAGTGCCGCGCGCAGGGCGTCGGTGTCGACATCGCCGTCGAGCCGCAGCACCGCGGGAATGTTGTAGGCAGCCGACGCGGGGTCGAAGCGGTTGATGAACCACATCCGTTGTTGGGCCAGGGACAACGGAATTCGCTCGGGGCGGGGCACGACGGCCTCGATGGCCGGCAGTCCCGGGCGGGTGGCGTCGGCGGTGATCGCGAGTTCGCGGACTGTGGGCGCCTCGAACAGATCCCGCACGCTCAGGTCGACCCCCAGCGTCTCCGCGGCCCGGCCGACGATCCGCGCCGCGAGCAATGAGTTGCCGCCGACGTCGAAGACCGAGGTCGTCACACTGATGTCGTCGAGCCCGAGCACCTCGACGACGATCGCCTTCAGCGCGGTCTCGGTGGCCGTCGCGGGCGCGACGATCTCGGTGTCGGCGGTCAGATTCGGGCGCGGGAGGGCCGCGCGATCGAGTTTCCCGTTGCCGGTCAACGGCAACGAGCTCACCTCGACGACGACATCGGGGACCATGTAGTCCGGGACCGCTCGTCCCGCGACCCGTCGTACCTGCGCGACGTCGAGAGCACTGCCGTCACCGGCGGCGCCGTGCGCGTCCTCGTCCGCGACAACGTATCCGACGAGGATCTCACCGCGCCCGGGGAGGTCGATCACGCGAGCGGCTGCTGCGCTGACCCCCGCTGCCCCCAGCAGGGCTGCTTCGATCTCGCCGTACTCGATGCGGAATCCGCGCAACTGCACCTGATCGTCGCCACGTCCGAGATACTCGATGTCCTCCCCGACTCGACGCGCGAGGTCACCGGTCCGGTACATCCGTGAACCGTCCGCGGCGAACGGGTTGGCGACGAAGCGAGTCGCACTCAGCGAGGGCCGCTTGCGGTATGCCTGTGCGAGTTGTGTTCCGGTGACGTACATTTCACCGACGACGCCCTCGGGCACCGGCCGCAGCCGGCCATCCAGGATGTGGATGTCGAGCGAGGAGAGCGGACGCCCGATGAAGGAGGCGTCGGCGGCGGCGACGGCGTCCCGATCCAGCGGCCGGTAGCTGACATGCACTGTCGTCTCGGTGATGCCGTACATGTTCACCAGTTGCGCGTGATCGGCGGGGTTGTCGTCGAACCATCGGCGAACCTGCTCGAAACTCAGTGCCTCTCCACCGAAGACGACATAGCGCAGCGACAGGTCCAGCGGCGCGCGGCGACGCTGCGCGACCAGCTGGTAGAACGCCGACGGTGTCTGGTTGAGAACTGTGATCCGCTGAGCAGCCAGCAATTCGAGGAACGCTCCGGGGTCACGGGAGACGTCGCGGTCGACGATCACCAGCCGCGCACCGGTGGTCAGGGGGCCCCAGATCTCCCATACCGAGAAATCGAACGCGTACGAGTGGAACAGCGTCCACGCATCGTTGTGGTCGAAGGAGAAGTCGTCCGCGGCCGCCGCGAGCAGGGCCACCACCTGACGGTGGGACACCACCACGCCCTTGGGTTTTCCGGTGGAACCGGAGGTGTAGATCAGGTATGCGGGCAGGCGGTCGTCGATCGCCGCTGCGGCGTCCGGCGATTCGGCAGGCTCGGCTGTCCCGTCGGCGAACCGACGCTCGATGTCGGCCGGGGAGACCAGTGGCGCTGCGGCCTCCGCCCACTGCGCGGCGAGTTCGTCGTCGACCAGGACCATGAGGGGTTCGGCGTCGCCGATGATGGACAGTGCACGCGCGGGCGGCTGGCCGCGGTCGAGCGGCAGATACGCGGCACCGGTGCGCAGAATCGCCACGAGGGCAACGATCAGGTCGACGTCGCGGGGCAGCGCGACACCGATCAGGCGGCCCGGTCCGGCACCCGCATGCCGCAATGCGTCGGCGAGGTGCGCCGACCGCTCGTCGAGTTCACGGTAGGTCAGGTGGCGATGGGTGTCGCTCACCGCGGTCCGGCCGCCGAAGCGTGCCACCGCCGATCCGAACAGTCCGACAAGCGATCCCAGATCGTGACTGCCGATGACGTCGAGCGCGCGGCTGCGCACCTGCTCGATCGCGCGTCGTGTGGCCTCGGCGAGATCCTGCGGGCTGTGCCCGGGCGACATGAGCGCCCGCGTCACGCCCGCACCCACCGCTGCCTCGGTGTCGAGTCCCTGGGTGGCGAACACCTGCGCCGTCGCCGCGACCTGCGCGTGCAGGTCGGCGAAGGTCACCGGGCCGGCGGGCGCATCGATCGCAATCGAATTCGGTACGGATCCGGCTGCGAAGGCGATCAGATGGAGAGTCGACGGGCGCGGACCCCAGGTCTTGGCTATCGCTGAGGCCCTTGAATCGACTTCTGTCACGTTGGAGTCATTCCCTTGTTCGCCATGTTCGCCACCCCGTTGATCGAGGTCCCGTTGATCGCCGTGCCGTTGGTCGCAGTGCCGTTGGTCGCACTCCTGCCGGCACCTGCCGAATCGCCCACGGCGACCAGCGAATTCGATCGCAGATCGCCGAGGACGTCCCCGAGCGCCTGCGGTCCGGAGACGGCGACGTCGGGGATCAGGCTCATGAGCGCGGTCGTCAGCGCCGAGTCGGCATCCGGTAGTGCGCTCGCCATCGTATCGGTGATCGCCGACAGCACCGCGAAGGTCACCTCGGTTCCGTTGTGACTGGCCGCCACCGCATCCGGCGCGGCGTTCGCGGCCGCCGCGACGAGTTCGGGGATCGACAGCGAATGATATCCGTGGCCCGCCGCGTCGAGTGCGGCCTGCGCCTCGGTATCGGTGGCGATGGAGATGTCGTCGACGAGCACCTGCGGGTTCTCGGCGACTTCCTCGAGCACCCGCAGATACCGCTGCGCATGCAGCTCAACCGAACTGCGGTTGTAGAGATCCTTGGCGTAGATCAGTTGACCCTTCATCACATCGGAGTCCTTCGTGCCAGGTGTTGCGTGCGGATCGTCGGGGAACAGTGTCAATTGCAGATCCACCTTGGCCGGCACCAGTTGTTCGGACACCGGGGTGATGGTCAGATCGGCCAGATCCACTGTCGGGAAAGCGAAGTTCTGATAGGCGAACATCACCTGATAAATCGGGTGATGGCTGGTCGCCGGCGCCGCCGCAACCGACGACACGATGGAGTCGAAGGGGATGTCGGCGTTGGCCATGTCCGCCAGGTCATCGTGGCGAACCCGCTGGAGTAGTTCGGCGAACTTCTCCTCCTCGCGGATTTGGGTACGCAAGGCCAATGTGTTGACGAACATCCCGATCACGCCGTCGAGCTCGGCCTGTTCGCGACCTGCGAACGGCGTACCGATGACGATGTCGCGCTGCGCCGTGAGGCGGCTGAGCAGCACCGCGAACGCCGCATGCATGACCATGAACAGGGTGGCATTGTTCTGGCGGGCAACGGCGTCGAGCCTGCCCACCAACTCGCCGGGAACCTCGAAGACGACCTCGTCACCGGCGAATGTCGGTACACGCGGCCGCACCCGGTCGGTCGGCAACTCGAGCCTCGCCGGCGCACCGGCCAGCCGCCCGGTCCAGTAGTCCAGCTGCCGCGTCGCCTCGGTCCGGCCGTCGGGGCCTTGCGTGTCAAGCCAATCATGGTGCCACACAGCATAATCGGCGTACTGCACGGCGAGCGGTTCCCACGCCGGTGCGACACCGCTCACCCGAGCGGTGTATGCGGCCATGAAATCGGTGGCCAGCGGCATCATCGACGCGCCGTCGGCGGCGATGTGGTGCACCACGAAGACGAGGATGTGGTCGTCGGGAGCGACCGCCAGCAGCGCCAGTCGCAGCGGCGGCCCGGCCGTGACGTCGAACCCGCCACCGGTGACCGTCGCGATCTCGGCATCGACATCATCGCGGACGTCGCGCACCGAGCGTTCGATGCGCGTCAGTGCGTCCTCGGGGTCGAGGACGAGTTGTACCGGCTCACCGTCGAGCATCGGATACATCGTCCGCAACGACTCGTGCCGGCTCACCAGGTCCGCGAAGGCGTGGTCGACGCTCGTCCGGTCGAGCGCTCCGGACAATCGGAGCGCGATCGCCACGTTGTAGACCGGCGATGCGGGATCGGCTCGATTGACCAGCCACATGCCGCGCTGGACGGCCGACAGCGGCGCGCTCGTGCCGCGCCGGGCCGGGGCCAGCACCGGCCGGTGGTGTGGCGTGTCCATACCGCGCACATGCTGTGCGGCCTCGCGGACCGACGGCGCGTCGAACACTGCCGCCAGCGGGACCTTGATCCCGAGCTCGGCGGACAATCGCGCGGCAACCTTGGTGGCGCTCAGGGAGTTTCCGCCGAGATCGAAGAACGACTCGGTGACGCTGACCTTCTCGACGCCGAGGACCTCGGCGAAGACCGCCCCGATGATCCGCTCGGTATCGGTGCTCGGGCCGACGAACGGGGCGGTGGCCAGTACCGGTTCGGGCAGCGCACGACGGTCGACCTTGCCCGCCGAGTTGAGCGGCATCTGCTCCATCGGCATCCAGATCGTCGGCACCATGAATTCCGGCAGATGCTCGGCGAGGTGGGCCGCGGCCGTGTCGGGCGCCACGGTGTCGGGCGAATAGTAGGCGACCAGGTTCTGACCGGCGGCCAACTCGATCACCGTCGCCGCAGCGTGCACGACACCCGGGACGTTGACCAGCGAGGCCTCGATCTCGCCGAGCTCGAGGCGCTGTCCCCGGAGCTTCACCTGGAAGTCGTTGCGTCCCAGGTATTCGATGTCGCCCGAGGTGTTCCACCGTGCCAGGTCGCCGGTGCGGTACAGACGGGATCCCGGAGGTCCGAACGGGTCCGCCACAAACCGTTCCGCCGTGAGCCTGCCCTGTGCGGCGTATCCGCGGGCGAGCTGGACGCCACCGAGATACAACTCGCCGGGGACACCCACCGGGAGCGGTCGCAGCCGGCGATCGAGGATGAACGTGGTGGTGTTGGCGACGGGTCGCCCGATCGGGATCGCCGTATCGGTGGCCCCGACGTGATACTCGGTGACGTCGACCGCGGCCTCGGTGGGACCGTACAGGTTGTGTAGCCCCAGGCCGGGCAATGCGGACAGCACCGACCGCGCAGTCGGCGCCGCAAGGGCCTCCCCCGAGGTGAACATCAGTCGCAGCGAACTCAATTCGGCCATCCGGGTCGGCCCGGTCACGTCGGCGAACGTCGACATCATCGACGGCACGAAGTGCATCGTGGTGACGCCCTCGGATTCGATCAGCGACGCCAGATACTCCGGGTCACCATGACGTCCGGGTTCGGCGATGACCAGACTGGCACCGACCATGAACGGCCAGAAGAGCTCCCACACCGACACGTCGAAGGTGATGGGCGTCTTCTGCAACACCACATCGGATGTGCTCAGCGGGTAATGCCGTTGCATCCATTCGAGTCGATTGACGATCGCCCGATGGGAGACGGTGACGCCCTTGGGTTTTCCGGTCGATCCGGAGGTGAAGATGGTGTAGGCGGCGTGATCGGGCAGCAGTGGCGCGATCAGCTCGTCGGTCGTCACCGGGGCGACGGCGTGTTCGATCGGCGCGGAAGCATCCACCGTGTGCACCCAGACGCGGTCGGCGAGGCCGGACATCACGGGCGGGAGCGCACCGGGACCGACGAGCACCGTGCCGACGCCGGCCATCTCGACCATGTACTCGCCGCGGTCGAGCGGTGCGTCGGGATCGATCGGGACATACTGCCCACCGGCCGTGATCACCGCGTGTAGCGCGACCAATAGCTCGACCGACCTCGGGATACACACGGCGACAGCCACATCGGGACCGACTCCGACACCGATCAGTTCCCTGGCCAGGCTGTTGACGCGGTCGGCGAATTCGCGGTACGACACCCGCCGACCGTCGTGGACGAGCGCCGTGGCGCGCCGCTCGGACGCCGCTGCCGCCAGCAGCAGGGGCCGGGTGATCTCCTCGGAGTATCCCCTCGACCAGCCGGCGACGACGTCCAATTCCGAATCGGGGAACCAGAACAAGTCGTCGAGCGGTCGGTCCTGCGCCTCCTCCAGGGTCGCCGCCATGCGGTCCAGGATGTCGTGCAGGTAGTGGCTGAAGCGCTCGATCGTGCTGTGGTCGAAGAGCTCTCGCGAGTAGCAGAAGGACAACGAGATCTGCTCGGAGTGGTCGGCAACCGGACCGAACTCGATCACGTTCAGCGAGAGGTCGTACTTGGCGAACGGCGGGCGGGCGTCGATCAACCCGAGTCCCGACTCCGCATCAAGCCGGCCCACCACCTGATCGTGCTGCATGACCAGCTCCACCTGGAACAACGGCGAGTGCGACCGGGATCGTCGGGCCCCCACCGCATTCACCACCTGCTCGAAGGGCACGTCGCCGTGACCGAGCGCCTGTGCGCGAGTGTGATGAGCCGAGGCGAGGAGATCGGTGAGACCGTCGGCGGGCTGCACCCGGGTGCGCAGCACCACGGTGTTGACGAACATCCCGACGAGATCGGCCAATTCGGGTTCGTCACGACCGGCGATGGCGGTGCCGATGGCGATGTCCTCGCCACCGCTGAGCCGCGACAGCAGCACCGCGAGCGCCGAGTGGAAGACCGCGAACAAGGTGACGCCGTGGTGCGCGGCGAGGGCGTGCAGCCGCTCGACGGTTTGTGCGTCGAGCATCGTGTCGACGTAGCCGCCGGCGCCCGTGGGACGCGTGGGCCGCTGGCGGTCGGTCGGCAGCCCGATGAGCTCCGGCATGCCCTGGAGTTCCTTGCGCCAGAAGGCGATCTGACGACCCATCACCGAGTCGGCATCGGCCTCCTCCCCCAGCACCGAACGCTGCCACACGGCGAAGTCGGCGAACTGCACCGGCAACGACGTCCACTCGGGAGCCTGCCTCTGAGCGCGGGCGGCGTACGCGGTCAACAGGTCGGTGATCAAGGGCCCGAGAGACGCACCGTCGGCCGCGATGTGATGTACGACGACGACCAGCACGTGATCAACGCTGCCGCCGACTGTCTCTCCAGAGGCACTGTCCGCAGAGTCGGACACCGCGAGCAACCGAATTCGCAGCGGCCAGTCCTTGGTGACGTCGAAACCGGTCACCGACAGGTCTGCGATCCGAGCGTCGACGGCTGAAGCGTCGACCGCCTCCACACCGAAAACACCTGCAGCGGTGACGTCGTCGATCTCGCCGATGGACTGGAAGGTCTCGCCGTCGTCATCGGGGAACGTGGTCCGCAGCGGCTCATGGCGGGACACGAGGTCACCGACGGCGGCGGCGAGGGCGTCCGTGTCGACGTCGCTGCCGAGCCGAACCGCACCCGGGATGTTGTAGGCCCCCGAAGCCGGATCGAGCCGATTGATGAACCAGAGACGTTGCTGGCTCAGCGACAACGGGATACGCACCGGCCGCTCGACCTGCCCGGGGAGCGGAAGGGCAGCGGCGTCCTGCGTCGGCACCGCTGCGGCGACGATCTCGGCGAGCGTGCCCGCTTCGAACACGTCCGACAACGACACCGACAGCCGCGCCACGCTCCGCAACCGCGAGACGATGCGAGCGGCGGTCAGCGAATCGGCGCCGAGCGCAAAGATGTTGTCGTGCATGCCGATGGGCGTCACGTCCAGGACGTCACCGATGACCGAGGCGACGGCGATTTCCCGCGCGGTGGACGGTGCGATGAAGGCGACCCGCTCATCACGGGCAAACCGCGGCGTCGGCAGGGCGCGGCGATCAAGCTTTCCGTTGGCGGTGATCGGCAGCTCGTCGATCAGCATCACGAGGTCGGGGACCATGTAGGTGGGCACCGCCGCTCGTACCGCATCGCGGATCGAGGAGTCGTCCAGGCCCGCAGCGGGATCGACCACCGCGTACCCGATCAGTTTGGCGCCACCGGCATTTCGGGCGTCGAGGACCACGGCGGCCGCAGCGGTGACGCCGCCGACGGACCGCAGAGCGGTCTCGACCTCGCCGAGTTCCACACGGAACCCACGCAATTGCACCTGCGTGTCGGCCCGGCCCAGATACTGGACGTCGTCACCGACGCGGCGGCCGAGATCGCCCGACCGGTACATCCGACGGCCACTGCCGTCGGGGTCGGCGACGAATCGGCTCGCGGTGAGCGCCGCACGATTGCGGTATCCCAGGGCCAATTGCTCACCGACCACGTAGATTTCACCGATCGCGCCCTCGGGAGTCGGCTGGAGACGGTTGTCGAGGATGCGCACACCCAACGTGGACAACGGTTGTCCGATCAAGCTGCTGCTCTCGCCCCGGACCAACTCGGGATCAAGCGGACGGTATGTCACGTGCACCGTGGTCTCGGTGATCCCGTACATGTTGACCAGAGCGACGTCGTCGCCGAAGGCGTCATACCAGCGCTCGACCTCGTCGAACCGAAGCTCCTCGCCGCCGAACACCATGTACCGCAACGACAACGGGGTCGGTGTGCGTCGACGTGCCTCGGCCAGGACACCGAAAGCCGACGGGGTCAGCGAGACGACCGTGACATTCTCGCGCGCGAGCACCTCCAGGAACTCGGCAGGCGCACGCGCGACCTGGCGATCCACGATCACCGCACGCCCCCCGGTGAGGAGCGGACCGAAGATCTCCCAGACCGAGAAGTCGAACGCATAGGAGTGAAACACCGACCACACATCGTCGGCGCCGAACTCGAAGTGCTCCTGCGCCGCGTCGAGCAGTGCAATCACGTTGTGGTGGGTGATCTCGACACCCTTGGGTCGGCCGGTCGACCCCGAGGTGTAGATGACATAGGCGAGAGTGTCGTCGGGCACCGCGGGCGGTGCCGGCGCGGTCGCACCCTCGGAGATCAGCTGGTCGACCGAGACCACCGGGAACGTTCCGCTCCAGTCCGGTCGCGAGGCGTCGTCGTCGACGATGACACACACCGGAGCCGCGTCACCGACGATGAACGAGAGCCGGTCGACGGGGTTGCTGGTGTCCAGCGGCAGATATGCCGCGCCACCGGTGAGCACACCCATGATGGCCGCGACCAGCGTCGTGTGGCGTGCCGTGGCCACGCCCACCAGGTCGCCGGGCCCGACACCGCGGGCCCGCAGGGCTGCAGCCACCGCGGCCGCTTGCGCCCCGAGTTCGCGATAGGTGACGGTGACGCCGCGCGCGTCGGTGACCGCAGGTCGATCCGGATGGCGTCGCGCAACCTCGCCGAATCGGGAGACGATCGTCGCCGGCTCGCCCGAGCCGTGTGCTGCGGGTTCGGGCAAGGCAGCCAGCATCGCCCGATCGGCGGGCGTCAACATCTCGATGGCGCCGACAGGTCGATCGAGCGACTCCGGCGCCAGGCAGTCCTCGAGGAAGTGCAGGAAGCGAGCGTGGTGGGCGTCGAGTTCGGCCTGGGTATACAGGCCTGGATTGCCGTGGAGATCGACGACCAGCGGCGCGGCGGGCCCCGACTGATACATGTTGATCAGCAGGTCCTCGAGAATTCCCGACGTCAGGATCCGGTAGTCGGACTCGGTGCCGTCGATGGCGACCGGCTCGTCGAAGAAGACCATGTTGATCGCCGGGCCGAATGAGGTCGAACCGGCGTCGAGTCCGGCGTCGCGCCGGATGTCGTCCGACCGGTATCGCTGGTGGCGCAGCGCTCCGGTCAGCTCGAGCTGCGCAGTGGCGATGAGATCGCGGACGGACTTGCCCTGGGGATCGCGCAGCCGGATGGGCACGATGTTGGACACCATGCCGCCCGACCGCTTGATCTTCACGTTGGTGCGCCCGGTGATCGGCAGGCTCATCACGATGTCGTCGTTGGCCGTCACCCGCGACAGGTAGGCGCCGAATGCGGCGGTGAGCAACACGGCAATCGAGCTGTTCAGCTCTGCGGCCAGGGCTTCCAGGCGGCGTTGCGACGCGGGCTCGAGCTCTTGACTCGACACGACATTGGCGAACGAGAGCGGCGCAACCGCCGCCGACCGCGTCGAGAGCGTGACCCGCTCGGGAAGGTCGACGACCCGCTCGAGCCAGTGCGCACGATCGGTGTCGCGTCGACTGCTGTTCTGGTAGCTCTGCTCGTACTCGACGATCTCGGCCATCGTGGCGAGCTGTTTGTCGTCGGGAACCAGACCGCGCCGGAGCGCGTTGTATCGGTCAATGGTCCGCCGCACCCCGGTGAGCGCGGCGTAACCGTCCAGAACGATGTGATGGGCGCGGTTGTAGAAGAACGTTCGTTCGTCGCCGACCTGCAGAATTGCGGCAATGACGAATTGGTCGTTGAGCAGGTCGACGGGTCGCTGGTACTCCGCGCGCATCCACGCCAGTGCCGCGCCGGCCGGGTCCGGTTCGGTGCGGAAGTCGAGGATGTCGACCTGCTGGTCGAAATCGAGGTCGACGAACTGCATCGGCACACCGTCGACCTCGGCGAGGCGGGTGTAGGGCGACTCCAGGTGCTTGCCGACGTGGATGGAGCACTCGGCGAGCAACTCGATGTCGAGACCGCCCGGAGGATGACGGATGTCGAGGTACTGGGCGATGTTGACCGAGTAGTCCGGTGCCAGCGACTCGGCGAACCACATGCCTCGCTGAGCCGCGGTGAGCGGCAGGTACTGCAGCGGGGTCTCCGCTGCGACCTGCGCTTTCGCGCGATGCTCGGCGATCGCCACCTGTACCGACACCTCTCGTTTTCGAACGTCATCCGATGGGCCGTGGCCCCGACCCGGAATTACACCGACAATTCACATTTCCACGCCACGGACTGAACCTCAAACGAGCACGTGAGGCCATTCCCTGCGTCGCGCGGAAGAGTGAACCGTGGACGCAGTCCATTCTTTCAATCGCTGGCAATTAGGCACGACGTTACGCGATAAATTACGTCGGCTGTTGTACACCGAACGAAATCCGACATGTCGCACTACCAGCGAGTACCGGGCTCCGATGATGCGCGGCCCCGAATACCACATCTCTGCTGTGAAATTGCTGGACACTTCGTCGCGTGGTTGACAGGATGTCATCGATCGCGCGCTGCCCGCCGATATCCACGCAAAGCGGGCACAATCGACACCGCGATGAGCACCACCACCCAGATGGCGACCTTGATGAGGTTCTCGGTCAGCGGCCCGCCCGCGGCCAGCGCCCGCATCGACTCGATGGCCGGCGTCATGGGCTGGTTCTCGACCACCGGCTGCAACCATGTGGGGTACGCGCTCACCGGAGAGAACCCCGAATTGAAGAACATCAGCAGGCTGGAGAACAGACCCAGGTAGGGCACGATCGGGGCGCCGGGCTTGGCATTGACGGCAAGGGCAAGGGTCATCGTCGAGAACGCCGCCCCGTAGGCCAGCGCGACCGCGACGAGCCCGATCGCCGGGCCGGGGCCCTGGGTGAACCGGAAGCCGATCAGGAATCCGGCCGCCAACAAGATCACCGTCGTGATGAGAATGCGAATGAGTTCCGCGGCGATCCTCGAGGTCAGGTCCGCGGCTCGGTTGATGGGCAGCACATATAGGCGCGCGAGGAGCCCGGTGGCGCGCTCCCGGTTGAGCCGGGTCGCCGACGCGATCGAACCGAACATCGCCCCGACGAGGATCACCAGCGGCACCGTGCCGTATGCACTGTTCTCACCGGTTGCCGACCCGATGGCGTCACCGAGCACGACCTTGAACATCAACATGCTCAGGGCCGGGAAGATGAGCGACTGCAGTAGCGTCGGAAAATCCCGGACGAAGACGAGTACCTGGCGGCCGGTCAACGGCATGCTCTGTGTCCACCAGCCGCGCAACGAGGATTCGCTCGGAACGTTCGCGGCGACCGGGATGAGGTGATCGCCGGCGATGCTGTTGGTCGACGGGGCGCTCATTTCCATGCCTTCCTGCTCCCGAGGATCAGCAGCACCACCGCGGCGACGAGTAGTCCGCCGCACCAAGCGATCGAGGGCCGCACGATGTCCCACGTGGCCGTGTTGGAGTCGAGCGCGCGCATCGCGATGGCGAACTGCGAGATCGGCTGATTGCGCACGAACGGCTGAATCCATTCGGGAAACTGCGACAGCGGCACGAAGCCGGTCGAGAGCATGCCCAGGATCAGGGTGGGCAGCGTCATCGCCTGGCTGGTCGCCTCGGGGGTCCGCGCGACCAGCCCGATTCCGTCGGCGAGCATCGAGAACAACACTCCGATCGCCGCGGCGAGGGCGAACAGACCCACGGTTCCGACCACTCCACCGTCGGCTCGCCAGCCGATCAACAGACACGCGACGGATGCGCACATCAGCGAAACGACGAGCAACACGAGGTTGGTCGCCGTCCGCGCGAGCATCGGTACCGCCGCCGACATGGGCAGAACCCGAAACCGGGTGTTGATCCCCTCGGCACCGTCATTGGCGGCGCGCATCGCCGCCGACGACGCGGCGAAGCCCACCGACTGCAGAACGATGATCGGCATCAGGAACTGGCCGTAGTTCATGCCGGGCGCGGAGTCCATGATGCTGCGCAGCGGCAGGTAGAAACACACCGCGAGAAAGGCCGGCGAGAGGAAGGCGAAGATCAGCTCGCCATTGCGGACGACCTTCGCCACGCCGCGCCCGGTGAGCGCCCACCATTGAGCCAGCGGGCGTTCACGTGCCTGCAGCGATCCCGTCGAGTGCGGCGGGGCGACTACGCTCATGTCACGACCCCGCCCGATCGCGGCGTGGGTCGGTCAACGCCAGGAACACCTCGTCCAGCGAGGGTCTGCGCATGGCCACATCGGACAGGGCGATGCCGGCGTCGGTGGTCCGGCGGATCACCTCGACGAGGGTCTCCGGCCCGAGCGGCGCGGGGACCGACACGACGTGGTCGTCCTCCGCCGGGGCGTCGGGTCCGATGAGGTCGGCGAACAACTCGCGCAAGCGTCCCAGATCCCGAGAATCGGTGGGAGTCACCTCGCAATAGGCGGCACCAGTGGACTGCTTGAGCTGGTCCGAAGACCCCTCCGCGATCACCCGGCCCTTGTCGATGACCACGATGTTGTCGGCCAGCACATCGGCTTCCTCGAGATACTGCGTCGTCAGCAGGATCGTCACACCGTCGGACTTGAGGCGTTCGACGAGGGCCCACACCTCCTGGCGGCTACGCGGGTCGAGGCCGGTCGTGGGCTCGTCGAGGAACACGACCTTGGGCTCGGTGACCAAACCGCAGGCGATGTCGATGCGCCGTCGCATCCCGCCGGAGTACTGCCCGACGCGCTTGGCACCGGCGTCGGTCAGGGAGAACATCTCGAGCAACTCGTCGGCGCGGGCGCGGGCAACAGCTTTCGACAAGCCGAGCAGCCGCCCGAACAGCACCAGGTTCTCGCGGCCGGTCAACGCTTCGTCGAGCGCAGCGAACTGCCCCGTCAGCATGATCGAACGACGTACCGCTGCCGCGTCGGAGACCACGTCGTGGCCGTACACCGACGCCGAGCCCTTGTCCGGTTGGAGAAGAGTGCACAGCATGTTCACGGTGGTCGTCTTACCCGCCCCGTTCGGACCGAGAATGGCGACGATGCTCCCCCGCGCAACGGTGAAGCTCACCTCCTCGACGGCCACCATGTCCTTGAACCGCTTGTGCAGGCCGCTCGCGACGATCGCCGGCGGCTCGTCGGATGACCGAGTGCGAGCATCGGCGACAGCACCGACGTCCTCGCGGTAGGACGCCTGTGGCTGTGGCCGTGCCGCAGGCGGGCGCGGTGGCTGATCGCGACCCGGCCGCAACGGGTCGGACGTCGAGGGACCGACAGGTGCAGGGCGCGGTGGTGGCGCCGCCCACGTCGGCGGAGCTGCCGTCGCGAACGATTCCGGTGGATTCGGAGCGGGCCTGGTCTCCCGTGGCGTCGCGACGGCAGGGTCCGTCACGGAGTCAGCTCCGGGTATCGGCGCTGCGCGCGCCCACGTACTCATCGAGTCCGGACGGCTCTGCGAGTCCGGCACATGGCCATTCGTGCTGACAGGGCGCCCATTTCGGGACTTCGGGGACGCGCCGTACTCGCCGCGGTCGGGCGACGTCGCCGTAGACCCCGGAGCGCGGACCGGCCCGGATGGTCGGTTCGTCACCGCTTCTCCGGCGATCGTTCGCGCGGAGTCGGGCATCGGAGCACGGGCCTCGCCGTTGGCACGCTCCTGTCGCCACCGACGCAACTGTTCCTCGACCGGATCCGGGCTCTGGAACGGATCGGGTTCGTCGGCGCCCGGCGCACTCGTGTTCCGACGATGCCGTGGCTCGCTCACTGCGCCAGGCCTCTGAGTATCGGACATGTGGTTCCTCTGCGGTCGGTGACGCACGGGCTCGCAACTGGGTCGGCGCAGGCCTGCATCAGAGCAGTGTCCCGGCGTGGAGCCCGCCGAGGGCACTCACACACATGGCGCCACCTCTCCGTCCAAACGTACGCACGCACGCCACCTTCCCGACCACCCTGCATGTCTGTCGCCCATCGAGGCCCAAGAGTTACCGGTACCTCCCGGCGGCGTCGCACGCCCACCGGGAGGCGACCTCCTGAGGACACCGTCCGTGGTCGTCCAACCAGCGACGAAAGCACTTGCTTCGCAATTGTCGGCTCGCACAATCGGGCACTTCTCAACCAACGGTCAAGATACGTGATGAATCCACCTCCTCGGCAACAATTCCCGGGGGCCGTGTCGCTGTGGGCGCATTCAGGAGGAAGTATTCACGCCGACGACCTGGCGTAATGCCGACGGAGAACCACGAAATATGTCGGGTATGCTCCATGAAGGACACTGGTCGCGAATGGTTACCCCGGGGAGTATTGAGTGGCGACGCTTTCGGTCGTGGTTCCGGCCCATAACGAAGAATCAAACCTCAATGAGTGTTTGAATAAACTGCTCGACCAGACGCTTCCGATTGATGAAATCATCGTCGTGGACAACAACTCGACCGACGCCACCGCCCAGATCATCGACAAGTACTCTGCTCGTGATCCTCGGGTTCGTCGGGTAAACGAGACCAAGCCGGGGGTGCATGCCGCCCGACGGCGAGGGCTCGACGAGGCGAAGTCGGACCTGATCGCCAAGGTGGATGCGGACACCCATGTCGGTAACGACTGGGCGCAGGTGGTCGTCGAGTTCTTCGATAGCGATCGCGGCTCGGCATTCTCCGCACTCACCGGCCCGTTCCTCATGTGGGACGCGCCGCTCTACGGCTTTCAGAAGCGGCTGGCCGAACGTGGCTTCCGCAAGCTCGACACCGACAAGCCGATCGGATCCGTTCACGGTCCGGGGTATGTACTCCGACGCGAGGCCTGGCAGGAGATCAGAGATCATCTGCACGATGACGAGCCGGGCGTCTGGGAGGACCTCGACATCGGTCTCGCGATGAAAGAAAAGGGCCTGCAGACCGCGATCGAACCACACCTCCTCGCCGACAGCTCATGTCGACGCTTGCAGGTGTCTCCATGGGGGAACCGCCGATACATGGTGGGTGGTCGTATCACTGCGCGGGCCCACGGTGAACACCAACTCGCCAGGATGATGACGATCTTCTTTCCCCTGCGAATCTTCGCCCATACCTACTATTGGGTGCTTCTGCGGCCGTGGGACAACGCGAGCCGCACGTGGCGACCGCATCGGTACTTCACCCGACTGCCGGACTTCTAGCCTCGGACATGCAGCGACCGGGCGCGCGCCGACGCGCACATTACGCTCGAACGCATGCCTCTCGACAAAACCGGCGCAGAAGCCGACATCTCCCAGCTCCCAGACTCGCAGCGCTACCAGATCAGCGTCGATGAACAGATCGCCGGCTTCACCGCCTACCGCGAACGCGAGCACGATGGGGCGACCGAACGCATCTTCTTCCACACCGAGGTGGACGAGAAGTTCGGTGGACGCGGCCTGGCCACCATCCTGATCGAGCAGGCTCTCACCGACACGCGGGCGCAGGGCAAGGTCATCGTCGGCGTGTGCCCGCTGGTCGCGGCGTTCCTCAAGAAGCACCACGAGTTCGACGGCGACACCCGTCCCGTGCACGAGGAGACGATCAACTGGCTCCAAGGTCAGATCAATTGATCAACTTTTCACCGATGTGGGGCCCTAAGTCCCTGTCGGTCCCCGCGGCAGTCCCCTACTCTTGAACCTGTGAGCGGGGGTGGACGACCGCTCACCGCGACGGTTGGGCAGACCCGCCGGCCACCTCTCCGGGCGTGGCACCGCAACCGATCACCGGCCCGTCCGACGCTCTGCGTCGGGCGGGCCGAGTCGCATCCGGACCCTGCCGGCGACCATCGGACATGTCGGACTCGCACCCTAGACTGACGGCGTGGCGTTGATGGTTGGTCAAGAATTCGCGGGATATCGGATCGTCCGGGTACTGGGCGCCGGCGGCATGGGCGAGGTGTACCTGGCCCAACACCCGCGCCTGCCACGCCTCGACGCGCTCAAGGTGTTGCCGGCGAATCTCTCGTCGGACGAGGCCTTCCGACGTCGGTTCACCCGTGAAGCCGATCTCGCGGTACGCCTCGACCATCCGAACGTCGTCGACGTCTACGACCGCGGCGAGCACGACGGTCAGCTCTGGATCACCATGCGATACGTCGAAGGCCTCGACGCCGCCGCGCTCTTGTCGTCGCATCCGGGTGGTCTGCGGGCCGACGAGGTCGTGCACATCGTCTCCGCGGTCGCCGACGCTCTCGACCACGCTCACTCCCAGAACCTGCTACACCGCGACGTCAAGCCCGCCAACATCCTGCTCACCGACGCCGCCGGCCCGTCCGGAAACCGCCGCGTCCTGCTCGCCGACTTCGGCATCGCGCGCCCCATCCTCGACGACACCCGCCTGACCGCCACGAACCTCACGGTCGGGTCGTTCGCCTACTCCTCACCCGAGCAGCTTGCCGCCGAGAAGCTCGACGGGCGCGCCGACCAGTACTCACTCGCCTGCACCGCTTACCAGCTACTCAGTGGCTCAACACCTTTCGCGAACACGAATGCGGCGGCATTGATCCGTCAGCACTTGACCGAGATCCCACCGGCGATCACCACCCGCCGACGCGATCTGTCTCCGCGCGTCGACCAGGTCCTTCACCGTGCGCTCGAGAAGGATCCGAACCACCGGTATCGGACCTGCACGGAATTCGCGACCGAACTCACCGCAGCACTCGCAGCACATCCGGCCGCACCCACCGTCGCACCTCCGCCCGATCCCTCGACCGTCGGTCATCAGCGCACGCAAAGTGCTCCGGCCTCGTATCCACAACCTGCCGTCGAACTGGGGAAACCCGGTCCGTCCTCAGGTGGCGCGCCCCAACCCGGTCAGACCTCACTCCCCCCGATCTCGCCAGGCGTGACACCGCCGCCGTACACGACGCACGGGACTGCGCAACGGTCGAATCCGGTCGTGTCGTATCAGGCACACGGCAGTCCACAGAATCAACATCGGCAACCATCGGGATACCCGTCGCCACCTGACCCCAAAGCCAAGAGTTACGCCCTGTGGTCAATGATCTGCGCGGTGCTGTCGTTCCCCGGCGTCTGCTTGGTTGTCGTCGGATTCGCCGCGGCTGCTCTGGCGGTGTTCTTCGGACTCTCGAGCCTCAAAATCTCCAAGGCACGCCCCGACGTGCCGCCGGCGCAGCACAATCGCGGCCTGGCGATCGCCGGACTCGTGGTCGCCGGTCTCGGCCTCGTGTGGAATATCGGTGTCCTCATCGCGGCCCTCGCCCCCAGCAGTCCGTGATCAGGTCGAACTCCAAGAGCACGACGACACCGTCCGCTTCGAATCCACTTTCACAACTTCGCGAATCACCCGTTGCGCGCCAAGCTATGATTTCCGACATGTCCGCGATCTCTTCGATCCAGGCCGAAACTCTCGACATCCTCCGGACGGTGATTCCAGCTGGCAGCACGGTCGCCCTCCTCGATTTCCCCAACCACGCCAACGCCGGAGACGTCCTCATCTATCGAGGCGAACTCGCCTATCTCCAGCGGCTGGGGTGCGAGATCGCCTACACGGCAACGTTCAACACCTACGACAAAGGCGCTCTCGCTTCCGCCGTCTCCACGGGCCCGATCCTTCTTCATGGTGGAGGCAACTTCGGTGACAGGTACCCCATTTATCAGCCATTTCGGGAACGGGTGATCGGCGAGAATCGTGATCGCCCGATCATCTGTCTGCCGCAAACGTTCGAATACACCGACCAGAGCGCTTTGACCCACACCCAGCAGGTGTACGGCGAACATCCCGACCTCACCTTGCTGATTCGCGATCGCAGCGCTCTACAGCGAGTCACCGAACTTTTTCCAGCGAACCAGGTCCGCTATTGCCCGGATACCGCCCTCGGAACCGGGCGCATCGACCCCGCCCGCGAACCCGACCACGACGTTGTCTTCCTCAAACGGACTGACGACGAGTCGGCGTTCTCCGTCGACGACATCCCGCAGAGCTTGATCGATGAGGCGTTCACCCATGACTGGCGTATGGAGTGGTTCGGATACGACCTCAAATGGTGGCCGCAGTCGCTTGCGATAGTGAGTCTGAGTATGGTTCCGGTGTTCCGGCGTCGGATCCACCGATGGGCCAAACGAGCCTTCGACCGCCAGTCCGAACTGATCGTGCACTCGGCAGTCGATGCCCTCTCACGCGGTCGTGTCGTCCTCACCGACCGACTCCACGGTGCAGTCCTCGGTGTTCTGCTCGAGAAGCCGGTCGTCATGGTGGACAACGCCAACAGCAAGTTGTCGGCGGCGTTCCGCGATTACCTGGCCACCTTCGCTCACGTTGCCCTTGCCCGCGACTTCCACGAAGGCTATGACGTCGCCAAATCGATGGCTTCCACGTTGTGACTCGGGTCGCGAGACGTCTCTGGGGTACCCGCGCCAAACCTCAACTTGTGGTCCGTGCCGAGGCGTCGTCCGCAGAACGCATCTCCGCAACGATCCAGGCTCCCGACGGCACCGCGATGACTGTCGCCACCGAGTCCTCGCACCCGTTGGACAGCTCGGCGACGCCGTGGCTGGCGCCGACCATTCCGACGGCGATGTGGCTGTCCGCCGATCTCACCATCGAGGGCGCGGTCGATCCTGTAGCCCTTGAGAACGCGGGTAAGGCGCAGCGAGTGCTCGCCGAGTGGTATCCACGGCACCTCGCACCCGCCGACATTCACGCCCACCAGGGGCCGACCGCGCCCCCCGCGGATGGCGTCGGCTGCTTTTTCAGCGGAGGTGTCGACAGCTTCTATTCCGCCCTCACTCACCTGGACCGACTCACCCACCTCGTCTTCGTCCTGGGTTTCGACATCATGGACGACGAGGTATTGGCGACTCAGGCGCTGGATTCGGCTCGATCAGCCGCAGTCGAACTGGGCAAGCCTCTCATCGAGGTGCGCACCACCCTGCGGAGCGCGTTCGGTGACCTCGTCCGCGTGCCGTGGGGGTGGGTCTTCCACGGGCCCGCCCTCGCCCATGTGGCCACCGCGCTCTCGCCGGTGCTCGGCACGGTCATCGTCCCGTCGTCGTACTCCACCGGCTGTATCCACCGGTGGGGCTCTCATCCCGAACTCGACCCTCTATGGTCGAGTTCGTCGGTGACACTCGAGCACGATTCCATCGACGTGACGAGGCTCGAGAAGGTCAGGACGATCAGTAAATCGTCCACCGCGATGAGGAATCTCCGCGTGTGTTGGGAGAATCGCGACGGGCGGTTCAACTGTGGTCGTTGCTCGAAGTGTCTGCGCACCATGCTGGAGTTGCTGGTGGCCGGCGGGAATTGCACGACTCTGCCGGACCGACCTCGCGCCGATCAGGTGAAGCACATCCACGCCGCTTCGGGCGAACGATTCCATCTCCGGCAGGTACTCGACGAGCTTCGCGCCGGGAGCATCGACGATCCGGAACTCGAACGGGCCATCCGCACTGCGATCCGTCGCGGACCCGTACTTCAGTACTTTCCCCAGCGCCGATAACACTCGCGAATACGAAGACGACGAAGCGGCCCGCTCCCCTGAGGGAACGGGCCGCTTCGCGTGCATCCTGTTGCGAGAACGCCTTACTTGGCCTTCTCCAGCACCTCGACGAGTCGCCAGTGCTTGGTCGCCGACAGCGGGCGGGTCTCCATGATCCGCACACGGTCGCCGACGCCGGCATCGCCGTTCTCGTCGTGGGCCTTGACCTTGCTCGTGGTCCGGATGATCTTGCCGTACAGCGCGTGACGCTTACGGTCTTCCAGCTCGACCACGATGGTCTTCTGCATCTTGTCGCTGACGACGTAGCCGATCCGCTCCTTGCGGCGGTTACGCTCGGCGGTCGCCGATGCTTCTTGGGTTTCGGTCACCTTCTGGTCCTCACTCATGCGTCATCACCATCCGGTCCCGACGCCAGACCGAGCTCGCGCTCCCGCATCACGGTGTAGATGCGCGCGATCTCGCGACGCACCGTCCGCAGACGCCGGTTGTTGTCGAGCTGACCGGTGGCCATCTGGAACCGAAGGTTGAAGAGCTCTTCCTTCGACTCTTTCAAGCGGTCGACCAGATCGGTGTCACTGAGGTCACGCAGCTCGGCTGCGGCAACTCCGAGTCCCATCAGAACTGCTCCTCTCTGGTCACGATTCGGGTCTTGATCGGGAGCTTGTGCTGCGCGCGGCGCAGGGCCTCGCGAGCGATCTCCTCGTTCGGGTAGGTCATCTCGAACAGCACGCGACCCGGCTTGACCGGAGCCACCCACCACTCGGGAGAACCCTTACCCGAACCCATGCGGGTTTCGGCCGGCTTCTTGGTGAGCGGACGGTCCGGGAAGATGTTGATCCAGACCTTGCCGCCACGCTTGATGTGCCGGTTGATGGCGATACGAGCGGACTCGATCTGACGGTTGGTGATGTAGGCGCCTTCCAGAGCCTGGATGCCGAAATCACCGAACGTCACCTTGGTACCGCCCGACGCCTGACCCTTCAGGCTCGGGTGATGCTGCTTGCGGTGCTTGACCCGCCGTGGGATCAACATTGCCTAGCCCTCCTGCTTCTCTGCACCGGCTGCTGCCGTCGCCTCAGCGGGGGCCTCGGCAGCGCGACCGGCGTCGGTGCTCGTGGCCGTGGTGCCCGAGGCACCGCTGCGGCGGGGACGGCTCGGCCGACGCGGACGACGGTCTTCTGCGGCCGGCGCGGCTGCGGACAGCTCACGCTTGCCACCGACGATGTCGCCCTTGTAGATCCACACCTTCACGCCGATCCGGCCGAAGGTGGTCTTGGCCTCGTGCAAGCCGTAGTCGATGTCGGCGCGCAGGGTGTGCAGGGGCACACGGCCTTCGCGGTAGAACTCGCTGCGGCTCATCTCCGCGCCGCCCAGGCGACCCGAGCACTGCACCCGGATGCCCTTGACGTTGGGCTGACGCATCGCCGACTGGATGGCCTTGCGCATCGCGCGACGGAACGCCACACGGTTGCTCAGCTGCTCGGCGACACCCTGGGCCACCAGCTGGGCCTCGGACTCAGGGTTCTTGACCTCGAGGATGTTCAGCTGGACCTGCTTGCCGGTCAGCTTCTCCAGCTCGCCGCGGATGCGATCGGCCTCGGCGCCGCGGCGACCGATGACGATGCCCGGGCGGGCGGTGTGGATGTCGACGCGAACCCGGTCACGGGTGCGCTCGATCTCCACCTTGGCGATGCCGGCGCGCTCGAGCCCCTGCGAGAGGAGCTTGCGGATGGCGACATCCTCTTTCACGTACTCCGCGTACTGCTTGTCGGCGTACCACCGGCTGTTCCAGTCGGTGGTGATGCCCAGACGGAAGCCGTGCGGGTTGATTTTCTGGCCCACTACTAGGCTCCCTTCTTCTTCGGCTGACGCGAACGACCGCGACCGCCGGCGGCGGCCTTCTCCGGCAGGCTCTCCACGACCACGGTGATGTGGCTGGTGCGCTTGCGGATACGGAACGCGCGGCCCTGCGCACGCGGCTGGAACCGCTTCATGGTCGGGCCCTCGTCGGCGTAAGCCGTGGCGACGACCAGGCTCCGGCGATCGAGGTCCTGGTTGTTCTCGGCGTTGGCGACCGCGCTGGCGAGCACCTTGTACACGGGCTCCGACGCCGACTGCGGGGCGAACCGCAGGATGTCGAGGGCCTCGTCGACGTTCTTGCCGCGGATCAGGTCGAGCACGCGACGTGCCTTCATCGGCGTCACGCGCACGAACTTGGCCGTGGCCTTCGCGGTGGGATTATCGGTCTGCGTAGTCATTACCGGCGCTTCGCTTTCCGGTCATCCTTGATGTGACCCTTGAAGGTACGGGTGGGGGCGAACTCGCCCAACTTGTGCCCGACCATGTTGTCCGAGACGAACACCGGGACATGCTTGCGACCGTCGTGGACGGCGAAGGTGTGTCCGATGAAGTCGGGGATGATGGTCGAACGGCGCGACCAGGTCTTGATGACCTGCTTGGTGCCCTTCTCGTTCTGTGCGTCGACCTTGGCAAGCAGGTGGTCGTCGACGAACGGGCCCTTCTTGAGGCTGCGTGGCATTCTCTAACTCCCTCCTGTGCTTATCGCTTGTTCTTGCCGGTACGACGGCGACGGACGATGAGCTTGTCGCTCGCCTTGTTCTTGCGGGTGCGGCCTTCCGGCTGACCCCACGGGCTGACCGGGTGACGACCACCGGAGGTCTTGCCCTCGCCACCACCGTGCGGGTGGTCGACCGGGTTCATGACCACACCACGGACGGTCGGGCGCTTGCCCTTCCACCGCATGCGGCCGGCCTTGCCCCAGTTGATGTTGCTCTGCTCGGCGTTGCCGACCTCGCCGACGGTGGCGCGGCAGCGCACGTCGACGCGACGGATCTCACCGGAGGGCATACGCAGGGTCGCGTAGGCACCCTCCTTGCCGAGCAGCTGGATCGACGCACCGGCCGAGCGGGCCATCTTCGCGCCGCCACCCGGGCGCAACTCGACGGCGTGCACCTGGGTACCGGTCGGGATGTTGCGCAGCGGCAGGTTGTTGCCGGGCTTGATGTCGGCGGTCGGACCGCTTTCCACCACGTCGCCCTGCTTGAGGTTCTTGGGCGCGATGATGTAGCGCTTCTCGCCGTCGACGTAGTGCAGCAACGCAATCCGCGCGGTGCGGTTCGGGTCGTACTCGATGTGTGCGACCTTGGCGTTGACGCCGTCCTTGTCGTTACGACGGAAGTCGATCAGACGGTAGGCACGCTTGTGACCGCCACCCTTGTGACGAGTGGTGATGCGACCGTGCGCGTTACGACCGCCGCGTCCGTGGAGCGGGCGGACCAACGACTTCTCCGGATGGTCACGGGTGATCTCGGCGAAATCCGAGCCGGACGACCCGCGACGACCGGGTGTCGTCGGCTTGTATTTACGAATAGCCATGTGAAAGTCCCTCTATTCCAAGAGTCCCGGTCAGCTGACCGAGCCTCCGAAGATCTCGATGGGCTTGCTGTCGGCGGTCAGCGTCACGAACGCGCGCTTGGTGGAGCGGCGCTGGCCGTAGCCGAAGCGGGTCCGCTTGCGCTTGCCCTGCCGGTTCGCGGTGTTGACGCTGTCGACGGTCACGTCGAAGATCTGCTCGACGGCGATCTTGATCTGCGTCTTGTTGGAGTCCGGGTGCACCAGGAAGGTGTACACGTTCTCCTCCATGAGCCCGTAGGACTTCTCCGAGATCACCGGCGCCAGGATGATGTCGCGCGGGTTGGCCTGGATAGCCATGCTCACGCCTCCTTCTGGTCGGTCTTGGATCCGTTGGCAGCGATGTACGCGTTGAGCGTCTCCACGCTGAACACCACCTCATCGGCGTCGAGGACGTCGTAGGTGTTGAGCTGATCGGCCGAGATCGGCAGCACGTTCTGCAGGTTCGCGACGCTCTTCCATGCGGTGAGGTCCTCACGGCCCAGCACCACCAGGAACTTGCGACGATCGCTCAGGCTCTCGAGGAACTGACGCGCGGTCTTGGTCGAGGGGACCTGACCGGGAACCAGCTCGGTGATCACATGGATGCGCTCGTTGCGAGCCCGATCGCTCAGCGCGCCGCGCAGGGCGGCCGCCTTCATCTTCTTCGGGGTGCGCTGGCTGTAGTCACGCGGCTGCGGACCGTGCACGGTGCCACCACCGGCGAACTGCGGTGCGCGGGTCGAACCCTGACGGGCGCGACCGGTGCCCTTCTGCCGGTACGGCTTGGCGCCACCGCCGCGAACCTCGCCGCGGGTCTTGGTGGCGTGCGTGCCCTGGCGCGCGGCGGCCTGCTGGGCCACCACGACCTGGTGCATCAGCGCGATGTTGGCCGGCGCGTCGAACAGTTCGGCGGGCAGATCAACGGTGCCGTTGGTCGTGCCGTCGGCGTTGCGGACGTCCAGCGTCAATTTGACTGTGGTTTCGGCGCTCACTTGTCAGCACCACCCTTCACTGCGTCGCGAACCACCACGATGCCGCCCCGACGACCCGGGATCGCTCCCTTGATCAGCAGCAGGCCGGCCTCGGCGTCCACCTTGTGGACGGTGAGGTTCTGCGTGGTCACCTTGTCGTTACCCATACGTCCGGCCATCCGCATGCCCTTGAACACGCGGCCCGGGGTGGCGCAGCCACCGATGGAACCCGGCGCGCGGTGCACGCGGTGTGCACCGTGGCTGGCGCCCAGACCGGAGAAGCCGTGACGCTTCATCGGACCGGCGAAGCCCTTGCCCTTGGAGGTGCCGGTGACGTCGACCAGCGCACCGTCGGCGAAGATCTCGGCGGTCAATTCCTGACCGACCTCGAGCTCGCTGACATCGGCCACGCGGATCTCGGCCAGGTGCCGGCGCGGGGTGACCCCGGCCTTGCTGAACTGACCGGCAACCGGCTTGGTGACCTTGCGCGGATCGATGGCGCCGTAGGCGACCTGCACGGCGGTGTAGCCGTCACGCTCCGCGGTGCGCAGCTGGGTCACGACGTTCGGGCCCGCCGCGATGACGGTGACCGGGACGACGCGGTTGTTCTCGTCGAATACCTGGGTCATGCCGAGCTTGGTGCCCAGGATGCCCTTGGTTGAACTCTGGTTGCTCATGATTCTTCGCCCCCGCCCTACTGGATGTTGACGTCGACGCTGGCCGGCAGGTCGATGCGCATGAGCGCGTCGACCGTCTTCGGCGTCGGGTCGAGGATGTCGATGAGTCGCTTGTGGGTACGCATCTCGAAGTGTTCGCGGCTGTCCTTGTACTTGTGCGGCGAACGGATGACGCAGTACACGTTCTTCTCGGTGGGCAACGGCACCGGGCCGACCACGCGTGCCCCGGTACGGGTCACGGTTTCCACGATCTTGCGCGCCGAAGCGTCGATCGCCTCGTGGTCATAGGCCTTGAGCCTGATGCGGATCTTCTGTCCCGCCACGCTGTGTCCTCTTCCGTCAGTTGTTCTCGACAGACGAACACCGCGCACCTGGGCCGGCACTAGCCGCCGGCGGGCACATAGATCACCGCGTGAGAGTCGGGATCGACGCTGTTCATCTGTCGTTGTACGTTGGCTCGCCCATCAGACGAACCGATTTGCTCCGGCACCCGCGGTCGGGCGTGTCGAGTCCGTGAACCGAGACCGGCGCACGCGTTACACGCCCAGTCCCCGATTTCCGGGCCTGGGAGTCATTCACCTGAGCGAAGCCGCGGAAAATCCCGCAACCTGCCGTCCAGGCAACCCGACAAGTATGCACCAGGGCGGGGGGTGGATTCAAATCGGCCCCTGATGCCACCCGACCTGCAACAACCGCGTCGTCAGCTGCGCGAACGACGCGTCACCCGCCGTCGGGGGGCCGCGGCATTAGAACCGTAGCCATGATGCGCTCTGATCAGACCGGCTCACCGTGGGGGCCGACCATGGTCGCCCTGGCTGCGGCCGGGGTTCTGGGGTCGATGCTCTGCCAGTTTCATCGCGTGCAGCTCGAGAACGACTGGAACGCGCACATGCTCGCGATCAGGTGTCATCCGGTCGCTGCGCTGCCGGACCTGCGTCCCATCTCATGGGCGGCCACCTGTGCGGCCGCGCTCGGCGTGCTCGCCGGCGGCGCGCTCGTCCTCAAGGTGGCGGTGTGTGGCATCCAGGTGCGTGCGGCATGGGTGCCCCTCGCGATTCTGCTGGTGATCGTCGGTGCCGTTATGTTCGCGGCGTCGCTGGCCTCGGTACTCGACATCCCGTCGCACCTGATCGCGGGCTTCGGCACCGATGGCACCGGGCTGCCCTGTGGCGACGGGTGACGGGGCCGATCACCCGCATCGCAGACCACGGAGTCGCATGCATCGTCGGCCATCACGGCCACGCCCGTCGCCGACGGCACCACCGGGCGAAGCGAGGAGGCTCCCGGAATGCACATCCGTCTCACACATCGATCATTCGATCATCACGATCAGGACGCCAGCGTGGCCAGATCGACCTGTGCGGCCATCGTCGAGTAGCCGGCGGCATTCGGGTGCAGCAGGTCCGGCCCACTCAACCGCGGGTTCAAACCGTTTGGATCATGCGGATCGCGCATCGCGGACTCGAAGTCGATGACACTGTCGGACAGGTGTTGTCGGCGAATCCACGCATTCACCACGAGCCGTTGCCCATTGGCCGCCGGCGTGCTCCACCCGTCGGACAGCGAGGTCGCCGCGGGCAGGAGGGTTCCGAGGTGGACTCGAAGGCCTGCCGCATGAAGCCGCAGGATGACCTTGCGTAGTCCGTCGATCACCGTGGCCGCATCGGTACCCGGCGGAATCCCGAGATCGTTGATGCCTTCGAGCAGGATGACGTCGCGGACGCCCGGAACCCCGATGACGTCGTCCGCCACCCGGTCCATCAGCGACGGACCGTAGGCGAAGATCGCAGGCCCCAAGGTCACGCGGTTGCCACTGATCCCCGCGTTGAGGACCGGCCGGTCGATTCCCGCCCGATCGAGACGTCGTTGCAAGAAGTCCGGGTAGCGCACGTTGGTATCGATTACCGACCGATCCTCGGTGAGACCCAGGTACTGGGCTGCCATGAATCCGTCGGTGATCGAGTCGCCGACGGCGACGACACTGGTCACCGAAGTCGTTGCAGCAAAGTCGATTCCGCTGACGAGCGGTACCTGGTCGGTGGGGACGGTGAATGCAGCGCCGGAGGTGTCGCGGCTGTGGTCGCCGCTGCCGGCGACGGTCGCGAAGCTCGTGGCGTTACCGACGTAGTGGACGGTGGGCACGGTCGCGTCGGGGAGGAACACCGACACTGCCAGCGACCGCCACGCCGTGACGTCGACGTCGACCGGGTCGCTGGCGACGTCGGCACCCGGTGCGATCGACACCGAGTCGCTGCCGCCGAAGGTCACCGGCACGATCCTCTTGACCTGCGCGCCGCGGACACGGCGTGACACGGTGACGCCGCCGATACGAATCGGCTTGGCGCCGAACCGGTTCGTCAGGCGTACCCGTTCGACCGATCCCGACAGGTGCGGCGTCGTCATCACGCGCAACGTGTGGTCGGCAGGCGCCGAGGGAATCGGGTTCTCCAGCGAGATGTCGCCGCGATTACTCGGCGCCGCCATCCAGCCGGCCACCCAATGCGCCCCGACGCCGGGGCCGCGATCCGACGGATGTGCTTGCACGACACCAACACCGGCTGTCGCCAGTACCGCGGCCACCACGATCGCAACCGCACCGCGTCGCGCCCGTCCTGTCGGTCTCCTCATGGATGTCCCTCCCCGGACTCGAGTTGACCATACGGTCAAGTCATTCGACTATCGGGGCTCGTCGCGCCCGGTGCAACGGATTGCGGCGATTGGCCGCCGCAGACGCCGACGACGCCGGGACCGTGGAGGTCTCCGACGTCGTCGACGATCCGACCCGGTGGTCGGAGGAATGCGGTATCAGGGCAGGGGAATCCAGAACCCGAACAGCCAGAACCCGTTCGGGGTGTACTGACCCGGCTGCCAACGCGGCTGCGGATGCCACTGCGGCTGCGGGTGCCACTGCGGTTGCGGCTGCCACCGGTTCGGCTGTGGTTGCGGCTGCCACCGGTTGGGCTGCTGGTAATGGTTTCCCGGCGGCGGCGGTGCGGCCGACGCGATGCCGGCACCGGCGCCGATGCCGGTGACGATGGCCCCGGCGGCGATGACGCCCGCCACGATCCGCTTTGCGGGCACTGAGCGCGACTTCACCGACCGCGCCTCGGTCCCCGAACTGCTGACGGTGTTCATGAGATGTCCCTTCGAACGACGATGATCGTCGACGGCGTCGGACGGCGCCGGCTCGACAGCCGCGACGACCAACAACTCCCGACCGTGTCGGTCGGGAGTCGACGGAGTCGTCGGCCAGTGCTGACGCTACGCCGTCCCAGGGACAGAAAATCGAACCTGACCTGCAGGTTCACTGTGGGAGGCTGAGCCTTTTAGGTGCTTTGATCCGAACGCGAAGAGCTGATTGCCAGCCGAATCACATCAATGTTCGTTTTGCTCCCAGCAACCCCACAGCGCTCCTGCGATCGGTCAGGGCAGCGGAATCCACAACCCGAAGAACCAGAACCCGCGCGGGCTGGTCTGACGCGGCGCCCACTGCTGACGCTGGGGCTGCTGCTGACGCTGGGGCTGCGGCTGCTGCTGACGCTGCGGTTGGGGCTGCTGCTGACGCTGCGGTTGCTGCTGGGTCTGCTGGTGGCTGGGGGCCGTCGGCGCCGCCGAGGCGAGACCCGCCCCTGCTCCGACGCCGGTGATGATGGCACCGGCGGCTACGACACCGGCCACGGTGCGCTTGATGGTGATGCCCGAACGCTTGGCGGTCGCTGTTGTCATCTGGGTTTCCCTTTCTCGGATCTACGGACGGACGACGAGGTCGAAAGACCGCCGTCCACAGCCACGGCGACGTCGCCATCGGTGTGATCAGGAGAACCGATCCACTCCCCGGCGCAACGTCCGCTTCGTGTCTAAGCCATTACGCTACAACCACTTTCGGGCCGAAATCGTCGCGCACGCTGCGAGGTTTCTGTGCGGTTCATGCCGGTTTGACCGTTTAGCCCGGTACACCCGAAGCGTCCTGTCAGGACCGCCACAGACAAGGCCGCAGTGCTCACAGCCGATCGCCAGCGATCTCAGCCGAGCACGGCCGCTCGCCCCGCACGGGTGGGCGGTTAGGGTCGGTTCCATGACGACCAAGCCCTCGCACACCGACGATGCTCGACCATCGGCGATGACCGCGACCTACGCCCTGCGCCGGCGCCTGCCCGACAACGTTCTCGGCCACGCCCTGTTCTCTCTCGGTATGGTCGCGCGCGTTCCCTACTTCGGCACCGTGCTGCCCATCGTCGAGGAGATGCGCCCCGGGTACTGCAAGGTGAGCGCGCCCAAGTGGTTCGGCGTGTACAACCACATCGGCACGTTCCACGCGATCGCGGCGTGCAACCTCGCCGAGGCCGCGATGGGCATGCTGATGGAGGCCAGCCTGCCGCCGTCGCATCGCTGGCTGCCCAAGGCCATGTCGACGCAATACCTGGCCAAGGCCACCACGCGACTGACGGCGGAGGCGACCCTGACCGAACCGATCGACGTCGAGGCGATCAGTACCGGAACCGACGTCGTCGTCTCCGTCCGCATCCTCGACACGCACGGCACCGAGGTGGTCCACGCCGACATCACCACCTGGGTGACGCCACGCGCGGGCGACGACTCACGCTGACGCACCGGGACAAAACTCCTAGGCTGGGACGATGATGTCGCGTCTGCCGCGACATGGAGACGAAAGGTTGCTATTTCATGTGTGGAGTCTGCGGCGAGATCCGCTTCGACGGGTCCGCGCCCGACGTCTCTTCCGTCGACGCGATGACCGCCGCGATGACGCGACGGGGCCCGGACGCCTCCGGGGTCTACATGAAAGGCAATGTGGCGCTGGGGCATCGGCGTCTGAAGATCATCGACCTGTCCGAGCGGGGCGGTCAGCCGATGGTCGATCCCGAGTTGGGGCTGGCGTTGGTGTTCAACGGCTGCATCTACAACTATCAGGAGTTGCGCCACGAACTCGAGGGCAAGGGCTACCGATTCTTCTCCTACGCCGATTCCGAGGTCATCCTCAAGGCCTTTCACGCGTGGGGCGCCGACTGCGTCGAGCGCCTGATCGGGATGTTCGCGTTCGCCGTCGTCGACACCGATTCGGGCACGGTGACCCTGGCTCGCGATCGTCTGGGCATCAAGCCGTTGTATCTGGCGGAAACGCCCGGGCGGCTGCGGTTCGCGTCGTCGTTGCAGGCGCTGCTGCGGGCCGGGGACGTCGACACCTCCATCGACCGGGTCGCGCTGCACCACTACTTCAGCTTTCACGCGGTGGTTCCGGCACCGCACACCATGTACAACGGCATCCGCAAACTGCCTCCGGCCACCGTCCGGACCATCACCCGTGATGGCCGCAGCACCGAGCGCCGGTACTGGGAGCCGGTGTTCGCCCCACATGCCGATCGGGCCGACTGGGACGAGAAGCGCTGGCAGCACGAGTTGATGGATTCCCTGCGCACCTCGGTGCGGCGTCGGATGGTCGCCGACGTCCCGGTCGGGGTGTTGCTGTCCGGGGGCATCGACTCGTCACTGGTGGTGGCGCTGCTGGCCGAGCAGGGCCAGACCGACCTCGCCACATTCAGCATCGGATTCGATTCCGCAGCAGGCGAATCGGGCGATGAGTACGGCTACTCCGACCTCATCGCCGATACCTTCGGCACCGATCATCACAAGATCCACATCGGCACCGACCGGCTGCTGCCCGCCGTCGGCGACACGATCGCCGCGATGAGTGAGCCGATGGTCAGCCACGATTGCGTCGCGTTCTATCTGCTCTCCGAGGAGGTGAGCAAGTCCATCAAAGTGGTGCAGTCCGGGCAGGGTGCCGACGAGATCCTCGGCGGTTACTCCTGGTATCCGCCGCTGGCCGGTATCGCGCGCCCGGAGACGACGAAGGCCTACCGTGAGGTCTTCTTCGATCGGTCGCACGAGGAGATCGCCGCGATCCTCGCCGACGACTATCTGTTGGAGGAGCGCGATTTCGACCCCAGTTGGGAGTTCGCACTGGCCCATCAGTCGGCCCCGGGCGCGCACACCTCGGTCGACGCAGCGCTGCGCCTCGATACCACGGTCATGCTGGTCGACGACCCGGTCAAGCGGGTCGACACGATGACCATGGCCTGGGGACTCGAAGCACGCGTGCCGTTCCTCGACCACGAGTTCGTCGAGCTCGCCGCCACCTGCCCGCCGGATCTCAAACTGGCACATGGCGGTAAGGGCGTACTGAAGGAGGCCAGTCGCGCGTTGCTGCCCTCGGCCGTCATCGACCGCACCAAGGGGTACTTTCCGGTGCCGGGTATCCGGCACCTCGAGGGCGAGGTCTTCGATCTCGTCGCCGATGTACTCAAGACGCGCTCAGCAACCGACCGCGGGCTGTACCGGCCGGCCGCGCTCGACCGACTGTTCGCAGATCCCAACGGGATTCGCACTCGCCTCGACGGCAACGAGCTGTGGCAGGTCGCGATGCTCGAGATGTGGTTGCAGACCATGGAAGGTCTCACCGCACCGTGACGCCGTCCGTTCCGCCCGGCGCGCAGGCGTCGACACCCGATTCCATCGCCGCCGGCGTCCCCGACCCCGCGTTCTCGGTGCGCTTCGACGAGAACGGGTGGCACACGTACGGTCCGTCGGTCTCGCCGGACGGGTCGGCATTCGCCTACATCGTCGACGACGGGACCGGTTATCCGCGTGCGGCACAGCGGGTTCTGACTCCCGACGGGGTCGGCGAACTGCGGTGGGTGCGGGTACCGGCGACCGGACCGGTGCGCAAGCTCGTGCATTCCAGCGACGGCCAGTGGCTCGCGGTGGAGTTGGCGCCCGGCGGCGGTGAGCACCACCAGGTGTGGGTCGTGACGACCGATCCCGACGACGACACCGCACATCGCGTCGCCGCGATCCGTCCCGACGGCAATCCCTACACCGCGGGCGCCGGGCGGTCTTTCGGTACGGTGACCCTTGTCGGTTGGGACACCGATTGGGTCCTGATCACCGCCACGGCGACCGACGGCACCGCGCACTCGCTGCGGATTCATCCGAGCACGGGCACCACCCAGACCCTCGACGTGCGTGTCGGTGGCGCACTGATCGACTCGTGGAAGGGCGCCACGCTGCTGCGTGTCGGCCCGCGCGGTTACCACGACATGCTGCTGCTGCGACGCCGGGATCGCCAGGACGGCACGGGATCGGCCGGTCCGCTCGATGGTCACGTCCGGCGTTCGGCGCGTCCGCTTCGACCGGCGCTCGCGGTCGGGGCCCGCGAGGACGAGCCGGAGGTCGAGATGAGCACACTGTTGCCCAACGATCCGGGTTCGGTGACCGACGACGGGTACATACTCGACCAGGGCTTCGACCACCCGTCGCTGGTGTTCGTCGGGCCGCCCGGTGACGCCGAGCGTGATCTCGACTCGGTACAAGCCGTGGTGCGCAGTGACTTCGATGCCAAGTATCCGCGCCTACTCGGTGTGGAGGTGGCCCGCACCGGAACCCGCTTCCGGGTGCTGGCACAGCGCGCGGGCTGCGGCCTCGACGCCTTCGCGGTCTCCCACGACCAATCAACGGTCGCGATGTTGTGGAACACCGACGGGCACAGCGAGTTACAAATCATGACGCTTCCCGATCAGACACTGCACGATCCGATTCCACTGCCGGGTGACGTGGCGTCGGAGTTGTCGATCAGCGCGGCGGGCACTCTCATCGCGGTGACGGTGTCTAGTCCGCAGCGCTCGCCGCTGGTGCATCTGATCAACACCGCGAGCCGGGAGGTCACCCCGGTCCGCGACGACATGGTGACCGGCACCGGCCCGTCGCACACCCTGCGGCCCGAGTTGCACGATTTCTCCGCGCGCGATGGGATGCCGTTGTCGGGCTGGCTGTTTCGGCCAGCACAGCGCTCATCCGACGCCGACGACCGTCCGACCCCGTACCTGTTGTATTTTCACGGTGGTCCCGAGGCACAGACCCGGCCCGACTATCACTTCCTGTTCGGTCCGCTCGTCGACGCCGGCATCGGGGTGTTCGCTCCCAACGTGCGCGGGTCCTCGGGGTACGGGCGTCTGTTCTCGCACGCCGACGACCGCTACGGCCGGTACGCGGGGATCGACGACGCGGCCGATTGCGCGGAGTATCTCGTCGATGCCGGTATCGCCGATCCCGACGCGCTCTACGTGTCGGGGCGGTCCTATGGTGGCTATCTGACATTGGCGTGCTTGACTTTTCACCCCCAGCTCTTCGCGGCCGGCATCGCGATCTGCGGTATGAGCGATCTCGAGTCGTTCTTCCGCAACACCGAGCCGTGGATCGCGGTGGCCGCCTACACCAAGTACGGTCATCCGGAGTCGGATCGCGAACTGCTGCGTGACCTGTCCCCGATCCACCGGATCGACGAGGTGTGCGCTCCGTTGCTGGTGATTCACGGCGCCCACGACACCAACGTTCCGGTCAGTGAATCGCAGCAGATCGTGCACGAATTGCGGTCGCGTGGTCGGGTGGCGGAGTTGCTGATGTTCGGTGACGAGGGCCACGAGATCGTCAAGCGCGACAATCAGCAGCGACTGACCAATGCGGTTGCCGATTGGGTCTTGCGTCATCCCTCGGCCGCGGCCGCCCACGCCGAATCGCACCGGCTGGCCCGCGCCGCCGAATTCGGCTGGGATGCCGCGGATTCGGTGTCGGATCAGGCCCGGCTGTCGTGAACCGCCGGCGGCCCAATCTCCTGGTTGCGAAACTCGTCGAGGTCCGATCACATCACGAGCACGCGAACATCGAGGAGGAGTTGCGCCGACTGATCCTCTCCGGTGGTGCACCGCCGGGCACCGTCATTCCCCCGGGTGAGGTTGCCGACGCCTTTCGTGTGAGTCCGATCCCGGTGCGGGAGGCACTCAAGACTCTCGTCGGAGAGGGACTGGTTGTCCACCAGCGTAATTCCGGATATCGGGTGAGTTCGTTGTCGACCGACGAACTCAAGGAGATCTACTTCGTTCGCGGCGTCCTCGAACAGGCCGCGCTCGCCCAGGCCGTCGACCGTGCCTCCGAGGCCGATATCGCAGCCGCACGTGGCTGCCACGAGCAACTGGTGACCGCCACCAAGTGGGGCGACGGCAAGTCGTTTCACGACGTGTCGAGGCAGTTCCACATGTGTCTGACCGCGCCGTGCGCGATGCCACGTTTGTTGTCGATGTTCGAGTCGACGTGGAATCTGACCGAGCCGTTCCAGGTCATGCGCAGCGTGAGCTCGGCCACCCAGGAGCTCCTGAACGACGACCATGCGGCTCTGCTGGACGGATTCACCGCTCGCGACGTCAGCGCCGTACTCGACGTGGCGAATACTCACCACGCTCGCCTGGAGACCGCGATCCTGGAGACCGCGGGCCGTCTCGGCCTTCCACCCGAGTGACGGACGCGCCGCCGATCGGATCAGCGCGCACCCGTCCGACGAACGCGGAGCACCCTGCCGGGGAGTCACTCCGTAATCGTCACCGGCCCAGCAACCTGGCCACCGCATCCGCCGGCAGCTCACCCGACGACACCGGAAACACCCCACCATCATCACCAACCAAAAAATACATCCGATCCACCCGAACCTCACCCGGACGATCCCGCACAAACACCCGCCACCCACCATCCACCCGAGACACCACCGCATCCTCCACCACAAACCCCAACACCGGACTCACCGCCACAAACGCCGCCACCCGATCCACCGCCGACGCACCATCAGCCACCACAATCGGCCGACCACACACCACCGACGGCTCCACCAAATCCCCAAACATCGCCACCGCCCGATCCTGCACCACGCCCGCCGTCGCCATCGACGCCTCAAAATCCGCGGCCACGTCACCACACAACACATGCACCACACCCCGCACCGGATCCCGATCCACCACCACCACCAACGCATCAAACAACCACAAAGGCACCGGGTAATCATGGCGAAGCTCTTTAACAAGCCTTAGCACGCGCTTTGTATCAACCATCGACAAATCCGCGAACCGATCATCAATTACCCGTCCCTCAAAGAGGGCAATATCAGTCCAACGAGAATGGCCAGGATCAAAGTGTCCGACCCAGACAAACCTGCCCCAAGGACCATCAGAGAGCTCACCCGAACTGCCCACGACAATTTGACCAATTTGAGCACCAAGACGTTCGAGCAACATTGTCAGCGAGCCGCTTCCAGTCATATCGCATCCGCCCTCTCGATCCTGGACAAGATTTCGCGTTTATAGTACTGACGAGTATAGGTTTGCCGACTTTTATTGTCGAAGGTATCACCGAGCTTAACACCTAGTAATGGCCGACCGGACGCGGCCGAATAGGCTCTACCGGCGACGATCACCTCCTCCGGTCTCTCCCCCACCACCGGCGCATCCAGGTCGATCGTCACCTCCACCCGTGCCCCATACCGGGCGAAATCAGCCCACTCATTCTCCATCACCCGATACGGCTGCGTATTGGAATGCCCGTCCTGAGCAAACATGTTGCGCAACCCCTGCGCCAAAACAAACCGGAAACCGAACACATGCCCACCCTGATCGGTGTCGAACACCTCCTGCACACCCTGCCCCCGCGCAGCCCACTTCTGCGCCGCCTCCTCCGCACCCGGCCGATCCACCCGATCAAACACCTCACCAATCACCACCTTTCCACCCACCGGCACCTCCACACCGTTCTCCCCGAACGCAGTGGTCAACGCGCTCTCCGCCTCCCCCGGACAGCACGCATGCCCACAATTCACCAAGCACCTTCACCATCTCCGCCAACCCCCACAAGCCGACCAACAATAGGTCGACATCAACAAGCCCAAGCAGCTACCGCCCACCCAGCAACCTGGCCACCGCCTCCCCCGGCGGCTCACCCGACGACACCGGAAACACCCCACCATCATCACCAACCAAAAAATACG
>NZ_MVPX01000365.1:0-18194 GCF_002043085.1 Gordonia sp. i37
CATCCTCCACCACAAACCCCAACACCGGACTCACCGCCACAAACGCCGCCACCCGATCCACCGCCGACCCACCATCACCCACCACAATCGGCCGACCACACACCACCGACGGCTCCGACAAATCCCCAAACATGTCAATCGCCCGTGCCTTCACCTCGCCCGCCGTCGCCATCGACGCCTCAAAACCCGCGGCCACATCACCACACACCACATGCACCACACCCCGCACCGGCTCCCGATCCACCACCACCACCAACGCATCAAACAACCACAACGGAACCGGAAACTCACGGCGAAAATCCCGCACCACCCTATAAAAGCGAGTCCATTCGCTCATTGAGATTTCCGCTGGCCTGTCCAGAATGCGCTCACCGCCTACCCAAGCTGCCTGCGTACCGACCCTATGTCCGGGGCTAAAGTGATCTATCGACATATATCGATCCCACGGGCCCTCCGACAAATCGCCAGGCGCATTCACTACAATCTCAGCAAGCTCCGCACCCAACCGATCCAGCAGGCCCTCCAAATCAGTCATCGTCAAACCTCTCCTTCAGCCTCCGCGACAAGCGCCTCAATTTGCTTCTTGTAATATCTACGTCGGTACCGCTGCGACGAATCGTTACGGAATTCGTGGCCGAGATCCACCTCTTGTAGAAGGGCATTCGACTTAGCTGCATAGGCCCGACCACGAGTTGATACCACCTCAGGTCTGGCCCCCACAACCGGCGCCCCCAACTGGATGTCCACCTCCACTCGTGCCCCATACCGGGCGAAATCAGCCCATTCATTCTCCATCACCCGATACGGCGTCATATTGAAATGCCCATCCTGAGCGAACATATTGCGCAACCCCTGCGCCAACACAAACCGGAAACCGAACACATGCCCACCCTGATCGGTGTCGAACACCTCCTGCACACCCTGCCCCCGCGCAGCCCACTCCTGCGCCGCCACCTCCGCACCCGGCCGATCCACCCGATCAAACACCTCACCAATCACCACCTTGCCACCCACCGGCACCTCCAAACCGTTCTCCCCGAACGCGGTGGTCAACGTCAGCTCATTGCCACCCACACCCGTCACCGTCTCGATCACCCGATTCTCCGGATACACCGGATGCGCACCCACTGGATACTCCAGTTCACGCTCGTGACGGGCCACCTCCCGGTAATCGGCATGCTCCGTTCCCAACCCGTCCGGATCCAGTTTGGGTTCAATACGAGCGGTCCACTCATCGAATATCCTCTCGCGCACCGGCGTCCCGTCAACGCCAACGCCGAGATCGCGCCGCTCGATCACGCTGACCGGCTCGCCACGCCCCGGGTCGATCCACCGTGACCGCGGGCCGGCACCGACCTCACCGACCTCGAGCGCGGCATGCAGGCCTGCCTCCCCGAACAACGGGTGAACCGCAGTACCGTCCGGGTGGAAGTAGCCCGCCACGACGATGCCGACGTTCTCTTCACCCCAATGCGGTGGCCACCCCGACCGCGCCCCGGTCACCGGGTCGACGAGGTGGACGGCCCCGCCATCGTTGACCGCAACGTATGCGTGTCCGCCCAGCCCCTCCGCATCGCCGGCCCACCGTGACGCGATGAGCGCCTGCGCACCGTCACCGAGGTCGAGCAGAGTGTCGTGGATACGCGCGTACGAGTCCGGCAGAGCCTCCGAGCCGATCGCCTCGAACAGATCGCGCGCAGCGATCCCCTCCGCGGTGGGTTCGTTGGGCAGCACGAACTCATGCCCGGTCGTCTCCGACAGGTAGTCGAGCACGTCGGCGGCACACGTCTCCGCTCCCGACTCCGGTTCGTAGGCGTCGTGGGCCGCGGTGTGGCCATCGGGCGCCACGCCACCTCCCACGAGCCCCCGGTCTGTGACGTCGGAGCCCGCCTGCGGGTTGCCGCCGTCGCCCTTCGCCGTGGCTACCGGCTCACCCGCAGAACGCGACGGCCGCCCTCCGTCGATGTCCGACGCCTGTGGCCGTCCGAGCTCCTCGGGCACCCCCGACGGCCGCGGCTCCTGTGTCCGCGGCTCCGGCGCCTTCTTTCCCGATTCCGGTTGGCGGGCAGGGTCCTTCGATACCTGAGCGGTGTCCCGGCTCGTACCGCCGGACCTCTCCGAGTCTGCGGCCGTCTCCGTCGAATGGGCACGACCCGGCGGCGCGTCGGGCGCGGGTGTCGCGGGAGGCGGTGTGCCGGCCGATCCGGCGCGGTCGTCCGGTTCGGCGCTCGTGCCACTCGGGCCACCCAACTCATCAGCGGTCGGCGTGTTCGCGGCCCGTGGGTCACTGGGGCCGGGTGCCGGTTCATCGCCGCCCACGTGCGTGGGCGTCGGCGTCGGTTGCGCACCACCGACATCGGTGACGGGCGTGCCCCGCTCCCCCTCCGGTGGCACCGCTCCGACAGCCGGTTCCGATCGGGTCACGGGCGTGACCGGAGAATCGGCGATGCGGGCCACCGGGGTGCCCGCACCCCCGCCCGACCGGGCGCCGTCCGCGCCCGACGTCAACGAAGCACTCGGACGCGGCGAAGCATCCGTTCTCGGTGCCACCCCCGCCGACCGGGCGTCACCCGCCGTCGCCGTACCACTTCCGGATGCCGACGACGCCGTCGACGCCACTGCCGGGCCCGCCGCCGATGCACCGGACGCGGCGCCCCGATCACCCGCGCCGGCATCGGATAACGGGTGAGGGGCCGACTCCGTGGCGCGCCCGCCCGAATCGGTTCCCCCCGTTGACTCCTGCACACCACGAGCCGTGCTGTCACCGGCCTCGTGACTCTCGGGACCAGTCGCCGAGGTACCCGACTCCGGGTGTGCCCCAGCGGTGTCGCCGGCGGTATCCACCGAAGCCCCGCCCCGGTGGAGTTCGGCCATCAGATCGGGCGACAACTCACCTTCTGCGAGACCTGAATTCGGCTGCTCACCGGCGGTGTCGGGCGTGTTGGCATGAAGTGATCGGCCGAGCGCGTCGACACCACCGAAGACCATCCCGGCCTGTACCGCCGACCCCAGGTCGACATGCCCGGTCGTGATCTCCTGCGCCCCAACCATTCCGGCGGTGTTGGCCACCACACCCTGCGCATAGTTGCGGACCACCCCGTCGACGTTCGGGGCGATCCGTCCCAGACCTGCCCCCACACCGCCGGCGAGCACACCGGTGATCGCCGCGGATTCGGCGTCGGCACCCACACGGCCCCAATCGATCCCGTGCCGTGTGCCCTGCAGGTTCTGGATTCCCTGGACGGCCAGATCCATGCCGGACGAGATCGCTGTGTTCAGGGCCGCGCCGACCACCATGTTGAATGCCATGTCGGCGATCACGCGCGCCACCTGCTCACTGACGATGCGCCCGAGCGTCTCGAGCACCAGTCGCGTGATCACCGCGCGCGTGGCGGTGATGGCCACCGCCACCTCGGCCGGCGCCGACCAGTTGAGCCATGCGGTTGCCATCAACGTGACGATCGTGGCCGCCAGCACGATCAGGTTCGCGATGTACATCTCCTTGGTGAACTGGACCTCGGTGCCCATGTTCTCCAAGCCGTCGGCCAACGACCGCACCTGCGAGACCAGCGTCTGGATCGACGCGTCCCCCGAGGTGAGCGACGAGTATTCGGTCTCCATCGCCTCACGTGTACGACCTTCGATGTTGTCGAGCGCCGTCGAGATCGCCGTGCGCGTCGACGAGAGCGACTCCGACTCCAGGCCGTCGGCCACCTCACGGAACTGCTGCGCGAGCCGGCGCAGCGCGTCCTCGTCACCGTCGGGGAACTTCTCGCCCATCTTGTCGCCGAGCCACGTCAGCCAGCCCGGCAACCCGATGGTCACCGCCGCGCCCCACGGCGCGCGCGATCACCCACCAAAACCCTGATCAGCCCGCGTGACCGACTCGGCGACCCGCGTCACCGCCTCGCCCTCGTTGTTCAGCTTGGTCGCCATGTTCGACAGGTTGGTCAGTACTTGATGCAGGTCGGGCACGAACTTCGACGAGAACGCACTGCCCAGTTTGTCCTCACCCCAGGGGGCGCCGCCCTCGTCGAGCTTGGCGGACTGCTCGGACATACTGCTCGCGGCCTCGGCGAACCGATCGGCGGCGCCGGCGAACTCCGGCCGCATCCAGAAATCGGACATTCTTCCCCCACAGTCGAATTCACGTCTCACAACTGGTTATCGAAGCTAACACACCGACGTGGCGGCGGCAGGTCGCCCGGTTCGGCCGCACCGGGCACAATGGCGGCCATGGGTTCGCCTCTCGACTTCGAATCGATCATCGACGAGATCGCCGGCAGCGTTCATCGATTCCGCAACGAGACCGCCGCGATCACCGAGCGTCTGCGCGCGCTCACCGCCGACGCGTGGTCATCCGACGAGCACGTCCGTATCTGGGTCAATGCCCGCGGCGTGGTCATCGACACCCACATCGACCTCGACGATCTGCACACCGTCACCCCCGACGAACTGGCCGCCTCGGTCACCGAGGCCACACAGAAAGCCGCACGCGCGGTCGCGGCGAAGGCCACGGCGCTGCAGAATCAGCTCTGGGAGCACGCCACCAAGGACGGCCCCCGAATCGAGGGTCTCGAACAATTCCGCGGCATCGAACCCGAGGTGTCGCTGGCGCCACCGAATGCCGAGGAGCGCCGCCGCCGAATCACCTGACGGCCGGGGAGAATATATCCGTCGAGTAATCGTCGGGTAACAATGCGTTCGTAGGTTGTTCCTCAACCATTCGTGTGAGGAGCCAATCCCATGTCCGCAACCACCGACTCCGCTGCGGCGCAGACGCATCACAGCGCCGCGGGCGACAGTGTCATCAAGCCCGGCTATGACCCATCTCTGACCAACGAGGACCTCGCTCCGCTCAAAGAGCAGAAGTGGACCTGGTACAACATCTTCGCGTTCTGGATGTCCGATGTACACAGCGTCGGCGGATACGTGTTCGCGGGTAGCCTCTTCGCGCTCGGCATCGCCGCCTGGCAGGTCCTCGTGGCACTGCTCGTCGGCATCGTGGCGGTCAATCTGCTGTGCAATCTCGTCGCCAAGCCCTCGCAGAAAGCAGGCGTGCCCTATCCGGTGACGACGCGAATCTGCTTCGGCGTCAAGGGCGCCAACATCCCGGCGATCATCCGCGGTGTCATCGCGGTGGTCTGGTATGGCATCCAGACCTATCTCGCCTCAGTCGCCTTCGGCCTGCTGGCGTTGAAGTTCTGGCCGTCCCTGGAGCAGTACGGCGACACCGGAACGCACTCGTTCCTGGGTCTGTCGCCGTTGGGCTGGGCCGGCTTCGTCCTGATGTGGGTGCTGCAGGCGATCGTCTTCTGGAACGGCATGGACACCATCCGCAAGTTCATCGACTTCTGCGGTCCTGCAGTGTATGTCGTGATGATCGCGCTGGCGGCGTACCTCATCGTCAAGGCCGGATGGAGCAATGTCCACTTCGATCTGTCGGAAGGGTCGGGAACCACCGGCTGGGCGTCGGTGACGGCGATGATCAGTGCGTTCGCCCTTGTGGTGTCGTACTTCTCGGGCCCGATGCTCAACTTCGGCGATTTCTCCCGCTACGGCAAGACCTTCGGTGAGGTCAAGAAGGGCAACTTCTGGGGTCTGCCGGTCAACTTCTTGTTCTTCTCCCTCCTCGTGGTCTGCACGGTCTCGGCCGGCGCCACCGTGATCGGCCGGGACAGCGACGGCAAGATCGTCACCGACCCGGTCCACATCGTCGACCAGATCGACAACACCACCGCCGCCGTGTTGGGCGTGCTGACCTTCGCCATCGCCACCATCGGCATCAACATCGTCGCGAACTTCGTCTCCCCCGCCTTCGACTTCTCCAACGTCGCACCGACCAAGATCACCTGGCGGATGGGCGGAATGATCGCCGCGGTCGGTTCGGTGCTCATCACCCCGTGGAATCTGTTCAACAACGCCAGCGCGATCCACTACACGATGGATACGCTCGGCGCGGTGATCGGACCGCTGTTCGGCATCCTGATCGCCGACTTCTATCTCGTCAGAAAGCAACAGATCGTGGTCGACGACCTGTTCACCCGCAAGCCCGAAGGCGCCTACTTCTACCGCAACGGCTGGAATCCGGTCGCGGTGATCTCGGTGATCCTCGCCTCGATCCTGCCTATCTCCTTCGTCATCTGGGGCACCGCCTACGAGGCCAGCTTCACCTGGTTCATGGGCGCGGGCGCCGGGCTGGTCATCTACTACCTCGGAATGCGGTTGGCGCCCAACGAATTCGTGTACGGGCGCGCGGCGGCTCCGGGCGGCGTCACCGCGCACTCGACCAGTGACATCTCGGTGGCAGCCGACGGCACGATGAGTCTCGACGACCAGCCGACCACCGTCTCGGTCGGCGACGGCGAGGACGACGGGGGCACCGCGTCGGTGACGACAGCATGACGACGCCGGTGGCAGCGGGACCGATCGACATGGTGAACTCGCTGACATGAGGCTCGTCGTCATCAATCCCAACACCACCGCAGAGATGACCGCGGTGATCTCGGCCGCCGCCCGCTCCGTCGCACGGGCCGACGCCGAGATCGTCGCGGTCACCTCCGCAACCGGCCCCGAATCCATCGAAAGTCATTACGACGAGGCGCTCGCGGTGCCCGGCGTCCTCGATGCGATCGCCGCCCACCCCGACGCCGACGGTTACCTGCTGGCCTGCTTCGGCGACCCGGGACTCGATGCGGCCCGCGAGGTCGCCGTCGCACCGGTACTCGGAATCGCCGAGGCCGCAGTACATCTCGCGGCCCCGCTCGGCCGCGGGTTCTCCATCGTCACCACCTTGTCGCGCACCATTGGCAGGGCACGAGACCTGGTCTCGCACTACGGTTTCAGCGATCGCTGTCTCGGTATCCACGCGTGCGAGATCCCGGTGCTCGACCTCGAATCCAACCCCGACACCGAGGCCATCCTCGCCAAGGCCTGCGCGCAGGCACTCGCCGACGACGGCTCCGACGCCATCGTCCTGGGCTGTGCCGGCATGGCCGATCTGGCGGCGCGGATGTCCTCGCAGATCGGTGCGCCCGTCGTCGACGGGGTCGCCGCGGGGGTCGGCATGCTCTCGGCGATGGCGGCGATGGGGCTGCGGACCGGTACCGCGTCCGGAGAGTTCGCCTCGCCACCACCCAAGCGCTACACCGGCGTGCTGCACCACTGGGGTGCTCGGGGGTGAGACATCCCGCAGCGGGCACGCCGGGCGGCGGTGCACCGATGACCGGTGCGCGGGTGGGACGCCGGACACGGTTCGCCGACCCGATAGGGTGTGCGCCATGGATGTCTGCCCCGACGACGAGTTGACGCGTGCCGCGTTGCGCGCGGCAACCGGCGACCGGGCGGCGCTGACGGCATTCATCCGCGCCACACAGAAGGACGTCTGGCGGTTCATCGCGCACCTCGGGCACGCGAGCACCGCCGACGATCTCACCCAGGAGACCTATCTGCGGGCGATGAAGAGCATCTCCCGCTTCCGGGCCGAGGCCAGCGCCAAGACGTGGCTGTTGTCGATCGCGCGACGGGTCTGCGCCGACGAGGTCCGGCACGACCGGTCGCGCCCGCGGGTCAGTCCAGGCGTCGACTGGATCTCGGCCGCCGAGGCCCGCACCTCCCGTCCCCGCTGGGAGGACATGGTGGAGGTGAACCTCCTCCTCGAGGATCTGCCCGCCGAACGTCGTGAAGCGCTCGTCCTCACCCAGATCCTCGGCCTGTCCTATCAGGAAGCCGCCGAGGTCACCAGCACCCCGATCGGCACCATCCGCTCCCGCGTCGCCCGGGCTCGCGAATACCTGATCGCCGCGTCGACACCGCACCGTCGATCGGTCTGAGGCCTGACGTCGCACCTCCATCTCGCACTGTGACGCAGACCACTCGACTCGCCGGGAACCAGACGGTGTACGTCACCGACCTATCCTGAGGACGAGTGTGCGTGAGGCTCCGACGGTCCCGAGAGGCGAGGTGACCCGGGACGCCGGAGGCGAGAGATCGAGGATGATGTGACCACCCTGCACGACGTGAATCCCCACCACGATGCGAACTCCGGTGCCGCTGCGAACTCCGGTGCCGCTGCGAACCCCGGTGCCACTGGGGCCGACGACCCGGCGATCGACCAGCGGCGTCAGCTCGACGTCACCGGCATGACCTGCGGGGCATGCGCGGCTCGCGTGGAGCGCAAACTCAACAAGGTCGACGGCGTGAAGGCGTCGGTCAACTACGCGACGCGGGTGGCGACCATCGAGGCGCCGGCACAGGTGAGCACCGAGGACCTCTGCGCCGTCGTCGACAAGGCCGGCTACGGCGCGACCCCCCGCCCGCAGGTGCCCACCACGATTCCCGACACCGACGCCGCCGACGCGAAACGCCTGTTCCGGCGACTGGCCGTCGCGGTGGTGCTGTTCGTGCCGCTCGCCGACCTGTCCATCGTGTTCGCGGTGGTGCCCTCGACGCGGTTCACCGGCTGGCAGTGGCTGCTCATCGCGATGGCCGCACCCATCGTCACCTGGTGTGCCTGGCCCTTCTACCGGATCGCGGCGAAGAATCTGCGCACCGGGGCGGCGACCATGGAAACGCTGGTCACCCTCGGCGTGCTGGCCGCGACCGGCTGGTCGTTGTACTCGATGTTCACCACCGACCCCAACGCCACCACCCACGGTGTGTGGGATGCCATCTGGAGCAGCGACTCGATCTACCTCGAGGTCGCCACCGGTGTGACCGTCCTCGTCCTGGCCGGCCGGTACTTCGAGGCGCGCGCCCGCTCACGAGCCGGTGGCGCACTGCGGGCGCTCGCGGCGATCGGCGCGAAGGACGTCGCGGTGCTCCTGTCCGACGGCCGCGAGATGCGCATCCCCGCCGAAGAACTCTCTGAAGAGCAACGCTTCGTCGTGCGGCCCGGCGAGACCGTCGGCACCGACGGCCTGGTGATCGAGGGCAGCGCGGCCATCGACATGAGCGCGATGACCGGTGAATCCCGGCCTGTCGAGGTCACCCCCGGCGAAGCCGTCGTCGGCGGCACCACCGTCCTCAACGGACGGCTCATCGTCGAGGCCGCCGCGGTGGGCGCCGACACCGCCTTCGCCGGCATGATGCGGCTGGTCGAGGAGGCCCAGTCCGGCAAGGCCCGGGCCCAACGCCTCGCCGACCGGATCGCCGGGGTGTTCGTCCCGATCGTCGTGGCCCTGTCCCTGGTGACCCTGGCCGTCTGGCTGGGTCTCGGTCAGCCCGCCGACCGCGCGGTGTCGGCGGCCCTGGCCGTGCTGATCATCGCCTGCCCTTGCGCACTGGGATTGGCCACACCGATCGCGGTGATGGTGGCCACCGGACGCGGTGCGCAGCTCGGCATCTTCCTCAAGGGCCACCAGACCCTCGACACCTCACGGCTGATCGACACCGTCGTCTTCGACAAGACCGGCACCGTCACCGAGGGCACACTGTCGGTCGAATCGATCCATCCTGCACCGGGATTCGACGCCGAGGAGGTCCTCGCACGAGCCGCGGCGGTGGAGGCGGCCTCCGAACACGCCGTCGGCGCCGCGATCGCCGCCGCGGTGACCGAAGAACACCGCGCCGAGGTCACCGACTTCACCACCGAACCCGGACGCGGCGTCAGCGGCGTCGTCGACGGCCACCGGGTCCGCGTCGGCTCGCCGCGGTGGGCCTCGCATGCGCTGGTAGTGCCCGCCGAGCTGGCCCGCGCCCGACGCGACGCCGAAGCACAGGGCAAGACCGTGGTCTACGTCGTCGTCGACGATGTGCCCGCCGCGGCCATCGCTGTCGGCGACACCATCAAGACGTCGGCGGCCACGGCGATCGCCGCGCTCAAGGCCGCCGGCCTGCGCACGATCCTGCTGACCGGTGACAACGAAGGCGCCGCCCGTGCGGTCGCCGAGGCGGTGGGCGTCGACGACGTCATCGCCGAGGTACTGCCCGATGAGAAGGTCGAGACCCTGCGCGCGCTGCAGGACGAGGGGCATTCGGTCGCGATGGTCGGCGACGGCATCAACGACGGCCCGGCACTCGCGACCGCCGACCTCGGGCTCGCGATCGGCCGCGGCACCGACGTCGCCATCGGCGCCGCCGACGTCATCCTGGTCCGTGACGACCTCCGGGCCGTACCGGCCGCCCTCAGCCTCGCCGGGGCCACCCAACGCACCATCCGCACCAACCTGGTGTGGGCGTTCGGCTACAACGTCGCCGCGATCCCCATCGCGGCGCTCGGCGTCCTCAACCCGCTGATCGCCGGAGCCGCGATGGCGCTGTCGTCGCTGTTCGTCGTCACCAACAGCCTGCGGCTGCAACACTTCGGCGAATCCCGACGCTGAGCGGCTTCAGCTCCCACGGACGCTGACGGGCGGGCACCCGCTGTTCTTCCGCTAGCGTTTCGTTCTTCCCCGGGAAATCTCCCGCGGACGAACGGATTGCTTCGGGAAGAACACGGCGCGCCGGTGGGGACCAGCCCACGTCACCGCCGGGCGCGCACCGTCAACCCGACGGTCACCAGCATCGCGGCGACAAACAAGCAGATCGTCACCACCGACCCATGGGTCACGACCATCGACACGGCCAGCGCACCGGACGCGAAGGCCGCACCACCGGCCATCAACCACCATGTGCGCGAAGAACTCTCGCTCCCCCGCGTCGGCGGCGCAGCGGTGTCTGCGTGCGCCGCGATCATCATCTCGACGAGATCGGGGCCCTCGTTACCACGCACCACCCGCAGCGGCTCACCGATCTCGGGAATCGTGAAACGCTGCAACGCCTGATACCACTGCGCGCAGTCGGCGCATCCGGCCACGTGTTCGTCCACACGCGCCGACGGAACGGTCTCCCGTTCTCCGTCGACACGCGCCGACAGCGCCTCCCGCGCGACCTCGCACCGCATGAATCCATTGTCCCGTCACGGTCAAGTCAGGCTCCGGCCCGGCACATTCACCGGCTCCGCCTCAGCCACAGCACCGGCTCCGCCTCAGCGACGTGTCCGGGCCAGCTCCTCGAGCATCTTGTTGTAATCGTCGAGCTCGGAGTCCTCGTAGGTTTCGGCATGCCGATCGGCCCGGCGTGCCTCCCGTCGATCCGACTTGGCCCACTGCGTCACGATCGCGATGACGACGAGCACCACCGGGACCTCGCTGGCGCCCCACGCGATCGCCCCGCCGAGCCACTGGTCGTGCAGCAGATCGGTGACCCAGGGCAGACCGAGCTGGCTGTAGAACTCGCCACCGGTCACCGACGACATCGTCATCAGCGCGATACCGAAGAACGCGTGAAAAGGCATGACCGCGAACAGCAATCCGATGCGCGCCAGGTACGGGATGCGCCGGGGTCCGGGGTCGATGCCGATGATGACCCAGTAGAAGAGGTAGCCGACGATGATGAAGTGGATCGTCAGCAGCACGTGACCCCAGTGGTAGCGGACAAACGTGCCGAAGATGGCGGTGAAGTACACCACGTACAGCGACAACACGAACAACAGCAACGCGACCGCCGGATTCGACAGCACCCTGGTCACCTTGGAGTGCAGCACCCAGAGCAGCCATTCGCGCGGCCCGGGTGGGCGCGAACCGGCCGTCGGCAGAGCGCGCAGGGCCAGGGTCGCCGGCGCACCGAGCACCAGCAGCACCGGCGCGAACATGTTGAGCGCCATGTGTTCTGCCATGTGCACGCTGAACATCGCCGAACCGTAGGCGCGCACCCCCGACCCGGTCACGACGACGAGGACCAGACAGCCCAGCATCCACGAGAGGGTGCGACCCCACGGCCACTCGTCACCCCGGCGACGCAGCCGCAACACCCCGATCCCGTACAGCACGGCCGCGGCAATGGCCGCGGTACCGACGAGGAAGTCGAATCGCCAGAAGGTGGCCAGCCGCCACGCGGTCGGCGGTCCCGGCAACTCGTAGCCGAGGAACACGTCCCACGCGGTGAATGGGTGCGCGAGCAGGCCGGGCGCCACCCGGGTGTCCATGATCGCCCAGCACACGTACACCGCCGCCATCACCGCGACGGCCGCCATCTCGATCCGCCACAGCCGTGTCGCGCCGGACGCCGACCGCAGCGCGACGACGCTCGACGCGGTGGCCGCGATCAACCCCACCACCATCACCACCGAGGTCACCCCGAAGGTCGTGGTGAACAGGTAGCGCACCGGCACCAGGAACGCGATCAGGATCACCCCGGAGATCAGCGCCAGCACGTCGGCGACGCCGACGATCCAGGTGTGCCGGCGTTCGAGGATCGCCCGGTCGGCCTCGGGCGTCACGGTCGGGGCGGCCACGTACGCGACGCGGTATCCGATGGAGACGGCCATGGCCAGCACCAGGACGATCACCAGGCTGGTGCCGTAATCGTGGTTGGGTCCCTGCGCACCGTTGCCGGCCATCGGCAACGCGGCGACGGCGATTCCGGTGGGGATCAGCAGAACCGCGTGCGCAATCCAGGACAGGAAGAATCGGACGGCGATCGCGACGATGGTGGCGAAGATCGCGACCACCAGCCAGGCCACCGCCTCCTCGCTGATGCCGATCGCCTCGAACAGGGTTCCCGACGACACGAGCTTGCCGAGCGGGAGACCGTACCCGTCGGATGCGGCGACGCCGACCATCAGCCAGGCCACCACCGCCCACACCGGCGTTGCGCGCGAGACGAAAAGGTGTGCGCGATAGACGGTGGCGTCGATGATGCCGTCGGAATCCGGTCGCGACCCGGCGACCACGAACGCCAATGCTCCCAAACACAGCGCGGCAAGGGTGGCGCCGACGAAGTATCCGGCCACATCGAGTACCGCGGTGGTCAGACCCGGGTACGGGTCGCCGCGCTCGATGTGGCGGGTCGGACCCGACACCAGCGCGTAGAGGACCACGACCAGCAATCCGGCGGCGAGTACCGCGCCCACCCAGCGCACCGCGGCGACGTTCGATCGTCGTGCCGTCCCCACAGACGCAGCACCGGCGGCCGCCGGATTGTCAGTGGGAACAGCGGTCCCGGCGGGCGGGGTTCCGGCAGGCGCCGTGTCGACGGTCGCGGCGGCGTCGGTCGAGGTCGGCGACACGCCGGGATCGGCGTGGGCATCGTCAGGGGCGGTCACAACAAGGTCTCCTAGCAACGCCGCTGCGAGACGGCATCGTCGTCAGTCTACGACGCGGCGTAGGCGAGCCGACCACGCCGCCGAGGCCCGCATCGGCGTCACGTGACGAGAACCACCCGGGACCAACGTCCCACCGGCCCCTACCGCTCAGATGCTCCTCAGATTCCTGCCAGTACCCTGAACACCGGCATGGCGGTCCTCCGGTCCTGCGCAGACCGACCGGAGCCCGACACCGACGCCGGAGAACCCGTGGACCAGGGAGACAAAAAGTGGCAGACAAACGCCGGAAGCCGATCGTCGATCCGCGAGCCGCCGAACGGCGCCGTTCGCTCTTCATGAAGATCGGGGCGGGTGTTGCGATCGTCGTCATCGCCGTCATCGTCGCCGTCGCGGTGATCCTCACCAACAAGTCCTCCACGGGTGACGCGACCGCGCCGTCGGTCGCGACCAACAGCTCGTTCCGCGTCACCACCGCACCCAAGGGCACCACCCCGCCGGTGACCGTGCAGATCTACGAGGACTTCCAGTGCCCGGTCTGCAAGCAGTTCGAGCAGGTCTACAGCGACGCGCTGACGCAGGTGCGCAGCAATCCCAAGGTCGCCATCGATTATCAGCCGGTGGCCATCCTGGACCGGATGTCGACCACCAATTACTCCACCCGCGCGGCCAATGCATCGGCGTGTGTGGCCGAGGCGACCAAGGGCGCCGACAACTTCGCCATCTGGCTCAAGTTCCACAACATCCTGTACGCGAATCAGCCCGAGGAGAACGGGTCCGGTCTGACCGACGATCAGCTCGCTGATTTCGCCAACCAGGCGGGCGCACCCAACGTCAAGGAGTGCATCTCCGACGGCCAGTTCAAGAACTGGGTCGGTCAGGAGACCACGGCCTCCCAGGTCCAAGGAACGCCAACGGTGAAGATCAACGGTCAGGATTTCAACATCCAGCTGGGGCCCGATGCCTTCCTCGCCCAGATCAATCAGGCCGCCGGCACCGCACAGTAAATCCACCCCGAGACGAAGCGACCAGCAATGAGCAGCACCACCTCTCCTTCCGGCACCACCCCGGACCCTGAGGCACCGGCGGTCGAACCGCCCGACGACGAGCTGATCGCCGCCGACGTGATCACCGATGACCGGCCGTGGTGGCTTCAGCGCCCCGACGTGTCCACCGCGACCGGCATCGTGATCCTGATTCTCGGTGTCCTCGGATTCATCTCGGCGGCGACGCTGACGATCGAGCGCATCGAACTGCTCATCAACCCCGAGTACGTGCCGAGTTGCAGCATCAATCCGGTGCTGTCCTGTGGCTCGGTCATGGTCACCGAGCAGGCTCGTGTCTTCGGGTTCCCCAATCCGCTGATCGGTATCGCCGCCTTCTCGGTGATCATCGTGACCGGCGTGCTCACCACCGCCCGCGTTTGGCTGCCGCGGTGGTATTGGGCGGGTCAAACACTCGGGCTCGCCTTGGGTTTCGTCTTCGTCAACTGGCTCGCCTTCCAGAGCATCTACCGGATCAACGCATTGTGCCCCTACTGCATGGTGGTGTGGACGCTGACGCCCATCCTGCTGATCCTCAGCGCCGGAAGACTTTTCGGTGACTCACCACGCGCCCGCGACCTTCGCGGCTGGCTGTGGGTTCTGTTGCCGCTGTGGTACGCGATCATCATCGTCGCGATCGGTGTGCACTTCTGGGATTACTGGTCGACGCTGATCTGACTTCCCACTTCCCCCGTGCTCGGCGAGGTCGGGTTCCACTGCCGGAACGCGCACCCCCGCGCGGTGACCTCACCATGCGGGGCCCATCGCAAGGGCACCAACAGACCGGGCGATCACCAGACCACAAACCCGACGGTGGTGACCCGCGCATCGGTGTCGCTGAACTGCACGGTCAGCGTCAACGTCCACGCACCGGCGACGGGAACCGACGCCGCGACGCTGCGCCAGCGAGCCGCCCCGGACGAACTCGCGACAGTTGTGTCCGATTGGGCCGCAACGAATCTCAGAGCCAATGACGGAATCCCCGCCGATTCCGAGGACAACGTGGCGCGCAGCGACCGGGCCGGGATCGGCGTCCCGTGACCGTCGTCGAGGGCCACGTCCACCACGGTGGGGCCGCGGCGCGTGGTCGACACCGACACCTGCGCCGAGCCGTCGTCGAGAGGGGCCGCCACCTGCATCGGCGGACCGTAGGTCGTGCGCGCGGGCGGTTCGGTGACCAAGACGGAGGTGACGACGAGGACGGCTATGCCGCATGCCATCTCGATCGGCACCGAACGTCGAAGACGGCTGAGGCCGAGGCGACGACGCGCATATGCCGCCAGGCCGAGCATCGCCAGTACGAGAGCCGACTTGACGAGCAGCACGACACCGTAGGTGGTGTCCCACAGCGCTTGCACCGGCCAGATCTGCCGCCACGCCTGGAATTCCCCGGAGAGCACCAGGACGACCACCATGGTGAACGCCCACCTCGACCAGCGGTGCAACACGGCAGGTGTCAGCAGCTCAGGTGCCGACGGTTCAGGTGCCGGCGGTTCGGATGCCACTGATTTGGATGCCACTGTGGCCGGAAAGCGGGAGCGGTTGCCGGACAACAGGATCAGCACCATCGAGAGCAGTCCGCCGAGCCAGAGCGTCATCGCCACCACGTGCAGGATGGTGACCGGCATGGCCAGCCATACCAGATCCCCCACCGACGCATGGCCGTCTGCGGCGACAGTGACGGCGACACCCAGCCCGCAGGCCCCGATCAGCGCTGCGCTCAACGCTTCTGGGACTCGCCGGCGTGGGGTCGCGAACAGCACCAGCCCGAGCACCACGACCAGGGCGGATCTGATGAGCACCGCCCTCGTATCGCCACCGTCGAGACCGGAGGAGAGTACGGATCCCGAGAGCGCCTGGCCCACACCGACATCTGCCTTTTCTGCAGCCCGGACGAGTACCGTACCCGCACAGGCCAGCACCGCCAGAACCCAACTCGGCGCCACCGTCCACCGGAATCGTTTCAGCGCCAACGTTCCCGGATACAGCATCAGCGACACCACCGCGAGACCCACACTGCCCACCAGGCCCGCGTAGAGCAGCGCCTGCGATGCGCGATCGAGTGCGGTGACCGAGGCGGCGACCGGCGGTGCCGCCGGTGCGGGCGCCCCGGGATCGGCCCGCACGCCGAACACGATGGACCCGGTGACCACGTGGGTGTCGGCGGAGATGACTCGCCAGGTGGCCGAATAGCTTCCGGCCGGCAGATCGGGGCGCACCGGGATGACCAGGGTGTTGCCGGCCGCGGTCAGGTGCGGCGTGCCGGTGTCGACGCGATCACCCTGTGCCGAGATGACACGCGCGGGATCGGCTCCCACGCTGATGTTCTCGTCGAAGGTCAGCGCCACCTGTGACGGCGAATTGGCGACTCGCGAGTCGTCGGCGGGCACGCTGGAGACCAAGGTGGCATGTGCGCCGGCCAGCCCGGGAGTGGCCATCACCAACGCACACACCACCCCGGCCAACACCAGGAGTGCGCTGCGCCACCTCAATTCGATGAACGCCCCTTGCGAATCAGCGCGAGGTTGGCCACCCCGACCAGCAGGGCGGTGATCGCGATGACCAATCCGGCGATACCCGGCCACGACGGTGACGAACTCGAGTCGTCCGACATCGACTGATCGCTCGTGTGTCCACCGGATGCGGCGGCGAGGGAGAGCACGGGCGCCGGATGCTCGGGCTCGGCCTGACCGGAGACCGCCTTCTCGTTCCAGTCCACGACGGTGCCGTCACTGTAGGTCTGCTGGGCGGGCAACGAGAGCGTCGCCTTGTCGGGTAGCGGTCCCGCCGACACGCTGAATGTGTCGAAGCTCCCCGGCGCGATGGCGGCCTGCGGGGTCTGCGCCTTCCAGATCACCTGGGAGACATACTGAGTGATCTCGTTGCCGTCGTCGTCCTTCTGCGGCGTGGGCAGGCTCCTCTTGACCACCTGCACCGTCCATCCCGGCTTGGGTTGCGTCGACACCGAGATGATCGGGGTGTCGTCCGGGAAGGTCACCGCCAGTTCGGTGGTCGATGCGGTGTCGGATTCGGTGGGCACCCGGAAGGTCAACACGCCGTATCCGCCCTCGGTGGCGTCGATTCCCGCCACCTTCACGTGCGCCGACGCCGTCGCGGAGAGGCCGATCATCAGCGCCACCACGGTTCCCGCCACGGCGAGCACCAACGCCGCTCGTCTTCTCACCATCGATATCCTCGTTCCCTCGTGATTTCACTATTCCGGTGACGATTGCACCGGGGTCTCACATCAGGACGGCGAATGCCACGCCCATCCCGGTTGCCATCAGCACCTCACCCCACGGGCGCGCGGGTCCACGGATCAACGCGTAAAACCACCACAGTGCGGCGGCGAAATGGGCGGCCGCACAGACCGCGGCGATCACCGTCACGCCGGTCGGCTGCGCCCAGCCCGCGGTACCCGGCACGCCCATACCGCTCATCGAGCCCATACCGGGCATCGAACCCTGGGCCGAGTTCGCCTCCGCCGAGCCGGAACTCACCGTCGCCGGTACCGACATCAGCACCGACATCACCACCATCGACGCCATCATGGCCGCGTCGTAGGAACCCACCAGCAGGTGACGTCGCGTCGCATCGGCGTCGACGACCACGCGATGGGCAAAGAACAGGGCGCCACCGCTGAACACGAGTACCGACACGATCGGTGCCGCCTGCGCGCTCCACGGCCAGACCATGGCGATCATCGCGACGGCCATCAGGACGTGCAGAATTCCGGCAAATCGGGTCAGTGGGGTCGGCGAGTGCCACGCACGCATGAGGTAGATCACCGCGCACAGCGTGAACACGCCGGTGATCGCCACGGTAGCGGCCAGTTCGCCACCCGCCTCTCGTCCGTCAGATGTAGTCGAGCCGCAAGAGTGGTCGGATGCCGGTGCACAAAGGTTCCCGGGATCGACGAGCTACTTTCCCGGAATGTGTTCGGGTGCGCAGAGTGTGTTCGGGGCGCAGGGCGTGGTCGGTGCGGTCAGTACCCCGCCGCGAGCGCCGCACCGATCCGGCGCGCGGTCATCATGATCGTGGCGTGCGGTCCGCTGCGGCCCGGACTCGGC
>NZ_MVPX01000366.1:0-14090 GCF_002043085.1 Gordonia sp. i37
CGTCGTCGAACTCGGCGGACGCCAACATGTCCACCACGTCCGACGCCGTGGCCCACAACGGGGCCGCCACCGACTCGTCGAGGTTGCCGAACCGTACGCGTACCGAGCCTCCCGACGCCGACGTGAGCCGCGCCGGGCCCGCCTGGAGCATCCCGCAGACCCCCACGGCCTGCGAGCCGCCGGCCGACCCGGTCACATACCGCTCGAAATCATCGGAGTAGCAACGGATCTCGATACCATCGTCGGTGTGCACCACGGTCGGCAGTAGCGGCCGCAGGTCGTCGGGCGAACGCCTACGGTATCCGACGAGCACCTCACGGTGTTCGCCGGCGACGAGTACGCCGGAGGGCCCGATCACCTCCGGGATCGAGCGCAGCAGGATTCCTGCGGTACCGAGTGTTCCGGCGCACAGGATCACCTCGTCGCAGGCGATGTCGGTGCCCACCGACCCCGTGCCCAACGAACCCGTGACCCGCAGGCCCGTTGCCCGGCGTCCCGCCATCAGGATCTCGTGTACCCGAATGCCGGTTCTCACAACGAGATTCGGACGTGCGAGAGCCGGGCGGAGAAATGCCTCCGCCGAGGTCGTGCGCAGTCGGTGGGCGCTGTTGCCCAGCACTGCGTTGTTGTCCAGCAGTTCGTTGTTGCCCAGCACTCGGTTGAGACCGATGATGGGCCACCGGTCGGTGACGTCGCGGACCGGTACCCGCGTCGACCAGAATCGCTCGAAGGCGCGGGCGGCCGGCCCGAGATCGTCCTCGCCGAACGGATGCACCGACATCGGGCCGTCGGTCTCGTCGAGTTCGCGGTAGGCCCTTTCGACGTCGTCGACGCCCCAGCCGGTGGGCCACCCGGCGAAATCGTCGCGATGCCACCGCAAGAAGTATCCACCGTTGATCGCCGAGGACCCGCCGAGCCCGCGCCCGCGGACCACGGTCTGGCCGGGCGGCGCGTCGTGGACGGTCACGAACCCCGACGACGCGCTGATCGGCAGTGTTCGGAGATCGCGAACCGCGGCGTCGGGCCAGCCGCTCCCCTGCTCGAGCAGGAGTACCGATCGGGTGCCGTCGCGGCTCAATGTGTCGGCCAGCACCGACCCGGCGCTGCCGGCGCCGACGATGACGACGTCTGCGCGTCGGCGAAGCTCACCCGCCACCGACGTCTCGTCCACCGGCGTCCCCATCACCTTGGTTCGGCGGTCAGCGCGTGACGACGGGCCGAAGCGCGCCGAGATCGCGTTGACGCACAACACCTTCCCACAGTCCCGCGCCGTAGGCGAGGTCGTCGAGACGACGGCAGATCAGATAGGCGACGGGGCCGATCGCGGGCCCGCGCGTGGTGTCGGCGAGGACGGCGCGCACCCATTCGATGAGGCCCTCGGCGATGGCCACCTCGATGACGAGTATCCGAAATCGCTTGGAGATCAACGCCAACAGGACTGCGACCGGCCAATAATGTCGACAGATCGCACCGGCCGCCTGCAATAGTCCGTATCCGGCCGCGCGGCCGGTCATCTGCGCGGCGGCCACCGGCGCGTCCGGCAGGTCGCCGAGTCGCGCCCGCAATCGATGGGCCACGCGGGCCAGCACGAGGAAGGCCAGGACGAGTCCGAACTTGGTTCGTGACAACAAGGCCGCCACCGCCAGCGCCATCGACGCCGTCATCACCATCGGCGCGGCGAGCGTGCCGTGCCGTTGAGCCAGGAACGCCGCCCCGGTGCCGTAGTAGCGGCGACGGGACAACACCTGCCGCAGGTTGGTGCGGTGGTCGTGGGCCACCCGGGCCACCGGGTCGTAGCGCATCCGCCAGCCCGCCTCGTGCAGTCGCCAGCACAGGTCGACGTCCTCGGCCACCCGGAGATTCTCGTCGAATCCGCAAAAAGCACTGCGCCGCACGATCATTGCCGCACTGGGCACATATGGTACGGGCGTACCGGGGACAACGGCGGCCTCGGTGGGCCCCATGTCGAGTGAGGAGTGACCGTTCTCGTAGCGTTCGGCCATCGACTGGCGTTCACCGCGTCGGGCCGACAAGCCGACGATCCGGGGAGCGGCCAGCGCCACCAGCGGATCGGAAAAGTGCGCCAGCAGCATCACCAGCCAGTCCGGCTCGGGAACGACGTCAGAGTCGAGGAAGGCCACGAAGTCCGTCGTGGCCGCCGCAGCGCCGGCGTTGCGGGCTGCTGCCGGGCCGCGGTTGGACTCGAATCGGATGACCTGCACCAGCGGCGCCTGCGCGACGAGGGGGACGGCCGAGCCGTCGTCGACCACGATGACCCGGGTACCGGCCACCGCGTCGAGGAGCCGGTCGACGCCGGATTGGTTGTCGCGCACCGGGATCACCACGGTGACGTCGTCGGGCTTGGGCCCCGACATGGGCCGCGGATGAGCGATGCCAGTCTCGAGCAGCGTCCGCGAGAGCGTGCGCGTCGCGGTGTTGCACACCTCGATGCGGCCGTCGGCGGAGGTGAGACCGAGCGCGGTGTCGCTGAGTCGGAGCATGCGCGTCGGTGACCCGCCGACGAGGTAGCGCAGATCGCCGCGACGTGCGCACCGCAGATCGATCTGGATCTGGAAACCGTCGGGCAATCCGGAATCGCTCGGGGCGGGCATCTTCTGCGCGACCCATTCGGTCGTCGTCACCGCAGTCTCCCCCCGTCGTCGACGGCCCACTCGCCGAGCGCCCGCGTCAGATCGTCGACGACACGCGTGAGGAGCTGCGCACCGTGCTCGGCGGTCGCCGTTCGCGGGTCGCCCAGTATCCCGTTCTCGCTGACCGCGGCGACACCACCGGCACGCATCGGCCCCATCAACGCGCCGATCGGCTCACGGTTACCCGCCTCGATCCGGTCGTTCCGCACCAACTCCGGCGAAAGATGAAGCAGCACTGAGGTTTCGGTGTGTCCGGCGTGAGCGTCGGCGTCGGCGAACGCGCACGGATACCAGGCCACGTCGCGCGCCTCATAGCGCAATCTGGCGACCGCCGCGGCCAGCGTGGGGACGTTGCCGCCGTGTCCGTTGACGAAGACGATCCGCCGCGCCCAGCGACACGCACTGCGACCGAATTCGACGAGGAGGTCCGTCAGCGCCTGCTGCCCGAGCGAGATCGTCCCGGCGAAACCCTCGTGCTCACCGCTGGCTCCGTAAGCGATTTCCGGTGCGACCGCAACCGGGGCATCCGCGGTCAATTCCGAGCGTGCGGCGGTGGCCACCGCGACGGCGATGCGGGTGTCGGTGTCGAGCGGGAGATGCGGCCCGTGCTGTTCGACGGAACCGATCGGAACGAGAAGGGTCAGTTCGGCGGGCGTCACTTGCGGCCATGCATATTGCCCCAACCTCGCCGTTCGCACCATTCGGCCAAGTCTAATGGGCGCAGCGCCTCGGGGTAACCGGTCGTCAGCAATTGCAGGACCGAGATCCCCTGTTCGGACCCGCTTGGACGAGCGCTCGATCGGTTGTGGAATCCTGGATCGCAGCATGTGTCGCAGAACACGGTCGGCACCAGTCGGCACAACAAGGTCGACGCCATTCGAGGGAGGACGTCCATGACAGCAGATTCGACACCCACCAGCGGTAAGAGCGGACCGCTGAATCGATTGCGCGTGATCGAGTTCGCGGGTATCGGTCCGGGCCCGCACGCAGCGATGATGCTCGCCGACCTCGGCGCCGACGTGATCCGGGTGCAGCGTCCCGGCACACTTCCGGCCGAGGGCCGCAATGCTGACGCGCTGCTGCGCGGGCGTCGCGTCGTCGAGGCCAATCTCAAGGACCCGGCCGACCGCGACACCATCCTCGGGTTGATCGCGAAGGCCGACGTGATTCTCGAGGGATTCCGGCCCGGCGTGATGGAACGACTCGGCTTCGGGCCCGATGATCTCGCCGAGGTCAACCCCGGCCTGGTCTACGGCCGCATGACCGGCTGGGGCCAGGAAGGGCCGCGCGCCGAGCTCGCCGGCCACGACATCAACTACATCTCGCTGACCGGCCTGCTCCATGCCATCGGCCGTCACGGCGAGCGTCCGGTGCCCCCGCTCAATCTCGCCGGCGACTTCGGCGGCGGCTCGATGTTCCTTGTCATGGGCGTGCTCTCGGCACTCTTCGAACGACAGTTCTCCGGTCGCGGCCAGGTGATCGACGCCGCGATGGTCGACGGCGCTTCCGTTCTGGGACAGATGATGTGGGCCTTCCGCGGCACCGGGCTGTGGTCGGACGAGCGCGGGGTGAACATGCTCGACACCGGCGCCCCGTACTACGAGGTGTACGAGACCTCCGACGGCAAGTACATGGCCGTCGGAGCGATCGAGCCGCAGTTCTACGCCGCACTCCTCAACGGGCTCGGACTCGCCGATGCCGACCTGCCGGAGCAAAACGACATCGCGAAATGGCCGGAGCTCAAGAAGGTCTTCACCGAGACCTTCGCCTCGCGCACCCGCGACGAGTGGGCCAAGGTCTTCGACGGCACCGACGCCTGCACCTCACCGGTACTGAGCTTCGCCGAGGCCCCCACCGACCCGCACATGGCGGCCCGCGCCAACCTCCTCGAGATCGACGGCGTCATGCAGGCACAAGTGGCACCGCGCTTCTCGCGCACCTCGCCGGAGACGCCGAGCGGACCGGCCCGCCAGGCCACCGATCCGTCGACCATCTGGACCGACTGACCGGGTCGCACCTCCTCCGTCCGACGTGGGGCGCCGACGATGTCGTCGGCGCCCCGCGTCGTCGCGACAGCGCCCATCTCAACGCCGACAGCGCCCTCCAGTTCACCGACAGCGCCTTCGGTCGTGCCGACGGCGCCCGTCCCAACGCCGACAGCGCTTTCTCCCGGTAGCCCACCTCGCCGAAATAGAACGTGTTACAGTTTTTCCTCATGGGACAGTTCGACGGCAAGGTCGTCTACATCACCGGCATCGCCCGTGGCCAGGGGCGTAATCACGCGCTCCGCTTCGCCCGTGAGGGTGCGTCGATCATCGGACTCGACATCGCCGGCGAGGTCGCCGACCACATCACCTACCCGGCGTCGACGCCGGACGATCTCGACGAGACGATTCGCCTCGTCGAGGAAGCCGGCGGCAAAATCCTTGCACGTCAGGGGGATACACGAGATCTGGCGTTCCAGGAGGAGCTCGTCGCCGACGGCGTGCGGCAATTCGGCCGCCTCGATCATGTGATCGCCAACGCGGGCATCCTCTCGTGGGGACTCACCTGGGAGCTCTCCGAACACGAATTCACCGACGTCCTGGACGTCAATGTGGTCGGCACCTGGAAGACGTTGCGCGCCACCATTCCCACACTCCTGGAGACCGACGCAGAGAACCGCTCGATCGTCATCATCTCCTCGGTCGCCGGGCTCAAGGCGATGCCCGTCCAGGCGGCGTACTCGGCGTCGAAGTACGCACTCACCGGACTGGCACAGACAACCGCCAAAGAACTCGCCCCGCGCCGCATCCGCGTCAACTCGATCCACCCCTACGCCGTCAACACGCCGATGGGCATCGCCGACACCTCGGCCATGAAGATCTTCGAGATGGGCGAGTACACACGGTATTTCATCTCGATGATGGATCACTTCCCGGTCGCCTCGCTCGACGACATCTCCGACGCCGTGCTCTATCTGACCTCACCGCAGGCGCGCGCGGTCACCGGCTCGCAGTTCCAGATCGACATGGGAAACTCCAAGGTCTGAGCGCCGTCGGCGGGATGCAGGGCGCCGTCGGCGAACAACAGAGCGCTGCCGACGGGAACCGGCGGCGCTCTGTCTTTCGTAGCCCTGTTTCTGCGGCGTTCTTCCGAGCCCTGTTTCTGCGGCGTTCTTCCGACTCGGATTCGCTCAGATGCTGCCGAAGGAGCGATCGAAGTCCTCACCGATAATCAGGTCATCGCGCGAGAGTTCATGAACGCTCTTGTGGCCCAAGCCCATCACCACACCGTCGAGGCCCATGCGGAGCAGGTCGAGGACGTTCTCGACGCCCGCCTGACCGTTGGCCGCCAGGCCCCACAGGTAGGCGCGACCGATCATCACCGCGCGCGCCCCGAGCGCGAGTGCCTTGGCGACGTCGCTGCCGCGGCGGATGCCGCCGTCGAGCAGGACCTCGATCTGATCGCCGACCGCCTCGGCGATGCCCGGCAGGAGACGGATGGTGGCGGGGGTGCCGTCGAGGTTGTTGCCACCGTGGTTGGACACCGACAGCGCGGTCGCGCCGATGTCGACGGCTCGCTTCGCGTCGTCGAGGCGGGTGACGCCCTTGACCATGAACGGTCCGCCCCACTGTTCGCGCAGCCACTGCAAGTCGTCCCAGGTGGGCGGGGCGGTGCTCATCCACTCGCCGTAGGCACCGAAGAAGGTCGGTCCGGGCTGTCCCTTGCCCTTGGAGACGTTGGGCGCGGTCAGGTCGGGAATGATGATCTTGCCGTCGCGAATCCAGTCCATCGCATAGCGCGGCTTGACCGCGATCTCCGGCGCCAAGCGCAGGAGAGCCTTGAAGTCGACCTTCTCCGGGATCTCCGGGCTGCCCCAGTCGCGACCGATGTTGAACACCCAGTCGGTCGTGACGATCAGACCCTTCGCGCCGGCTTCCTTGGCGCGCATGGCACGCGCCAGGATCTCGTCGCGACTACCGAGCCAGTAGATCTGGAAGAAGATCTTGTCGTTGACCGCGGTGACCTCTTCGATCGGATGAGACGCGAAGCTGGACAGGCCCATTGCGGTACCGCGAGCTGCCGCGGCACGCGCCACCGCGACCTCGCCGTCGGGGTCGACGGCCTGTACGCCGGTGGGGCTGATCATCACCGGGAACGACAGGTCCTGGCCCATCACGGTGGTGGAGAGTTCGCGATCGGGCTGCGCGCCGATCACGTGCGGGGCGAACCCGATCTCGGAGTACGCGTCGACGTTGTCGCGCACCGTCACGCCGGCCTGGGTGCCGGCGATCAGCGAGGAGTACACCGATTTCGGCAGTCGCTTCTTGGCGCGGCGCTGCGCTTCGTGAACGGTTTCGAACCAGGGATTGCGGGCCCAGGGATTGGTGACCATTGTGTGTTCCTACCTATTTTCTTTACTTGTTCGTCGCAGCATCGAGTCACCCGGGCGCCCGGCCCGGGTGCTCGACGATCCGCCACGCGGGGTATTACAGGGCGAATCCCGCCAACGGGTTCTCATCACAGTTCTTCGACGGCGGGCCACCGATCGGGGTGATCTCCCCGTCGGGTTGCCGGGTCATCAATGTCAACGGGGTACCGCGTGAATGGTCTTTGTTCGCAGTCGGTTTGGCGCGCTCACCAGCCAGCAGCTCTTCGCCGTATCCCTGCACGCACTCGGGGTCGGGTCCGGCCAGCGGCAGTCCGGTGAAGAACTTGGCCGCCATGCAGCCGCCGCGGCAGGCGTCGAAATGGGCACAGCGCGTGCAGGCTCCGGCGTTCTGTGGCTCACGGAGCTCGGTGAAGAGGTCCGATTTCTGCCAGATCTGTTGGAAGCCACCGTCGGTGGTGATGTTGCCTGCGAGGAAGTTCTCGTGGATCGCGAACGGGCAGGCGTAGACGTCGCCGACCGGATCGATGAGGCACACCACGCGACCCGCGCCGCACAGATTCAGCCCGGGCAGGCCGGACCCGCCGGTCCCGCCGAACGCCGACAGGTGGAAGAACGAGTCGCCGGTGAGGACGTTCTCGCCGTGGGCGACGAGCCAGTCGTAGAGTTCGCGCTGCTGTTCGGGCAGCGGGTGCAGGTCGTCCCAGACGTCGGCGCCGCGGCCCGACGGGCGCAGCCGGGTGATGCGCAGAGTGGCGTTGTAGCGGTCGGCGAGAGCCTTGAACTCGTCGAGCTGCGCGACGTTCTGCCGTGTCATCACCACCGAGATCTTCGCATCGGCGAATCCCGCCTCGTGGAGGTTCTCCAGCGCGCGCACGGCCATGTCGAACGAGCCGGGGCCACGCACGGCGTCGTTGACCTCCGCGGTCGCACCGTCCAGCGAGATCTGCACATCGACGTAATCCGACGCGGCCAGCCGCGCGGCGACCTTCTTGTCGATGCGTAAACCGTTGGTGGAGAACTTGACTCCCACCTGGTGGCTGGTGGCGTAGTCGACGAGTTCCCAGAAGTCCGGGCGCACCGTCGGCTCCCCGCCACCGATGTTGACGTAGAAGACCTGCATGCGCTGCAGTTCGTCGATGATCGCCTTGCACTGTTCGGTCGACAGCTCACGCGGGTCGCGCTTACCCGAGGACGACAGGCAGTGCACACATGCCAGGTTGCAGGCGTAGGTCAGCTCCCACGTCAGGCAGATCGGGGCGTCGAGCCCTTTCTCGAACTGATCGACCAGACGCCCGACCTTGGGGGGCGCACTGGGCTGCAGCGTCGGCATGGCGGCGAGTTCGGTTGCGGTGGGCGGCAACTCGAGTGTGGTCATCTTCGGGTCTCCTTGGGCTCGAGGAGCGGTGGTGGACGGTGGAGGAATGCGTCCGTCAGCGGCGGACGATCATCCCGGAGTCGGCCAGGGCGGTCAGCGCGTGCACATACAGCGCACGCTCGGCGGCTCCGATCCCGGCAGCAGCCAGGGCGGTCTCGGCGTCGTCATGCTCGGCGAGGGAGCGCACGATCCCGACGACGGTCAGGTTCTTGAGGAATGAGAGCTTGCGGGTACCGAAGTGATACAGCAACGCCCCGAAGGGTTCCGGGCGTAGTGCGACCTTGGGGTTGAGCTCCCAGGCGGCGTCGAGATCGAATGCGGACAGGGTGGCGGGGGTGTCGCGCCGGTCACCGGCGACCGCGGAGTCGCGGTCGCCGGCAACCGGAGCAGATGTCGGGGTGGACATCAGTAAACCCCGCACATCCCGTCGATCGAGACCTCTTCGACGAGGGACTCACCCACGAGCTCGGTCTCGACGTCGGCGGGAACCGACACGTCCTGAGCTGCCTTGGCTGTGTGATCGGCCATGATCCAGACCTCCTAATATTCGGGTAGTGATGTGGATCACCGATCACTATAATGGCACCGGGTGCAGAATTGCACCCCCCAGCCGAAAATTGACCAAACGGACAGGTACCGACCTGGTGAGAGAGGTCTGATGACGACCGAGAACGCGACGGCGCCGGGCCGGCGTCCGCGCACCAGCCGCGCACAGATCAGCGCGACCGCCATCGACCTGTTCACCACCGTCGGCTTCGAGGAAACCAGCGTCGACGACATCGCCGAGGCCGTCGGCATCGCGCGGCGCACACTGTTCCGGTACTTCCCGTCGAAGAACGCGATCCCGTGGGGCGAGTTCGACGTCCACCTCGACGACCTGCGCGCACTGCTCGCCGAGATCCCCGACGACCTCCCCATCGCCGAGGCCGTCACCCGGGCGCTGATCGCCTTCAACGAGGTGCCCGCGGAGTTCCTCGACGGCCACCGCCGACGCATGCAGCTACTCCTGGGAGTGCCGAGCCTGCAAGCACATTCGATGTTGATGTACGCCGACTGGCGCCACGTCATCGCCGAGTTCTGCGCCCACCGGCTCGGCCTGGACGAGGGCGATCACCTCCCGCAGACGATCGGCTGGCTGTGCCTGGGCACCGCCCTGGCCGCCTACGAACAATGGCTCGCCCATCCCGACGCCGACCTCGACGCGCTCATCCGCGCGGGGTGCGCGACGCTGGCCGCTGGGCTGCAGGGGTTGTGAGTGCTCATCGCACGCGATAGATCCCGCCACCGACTCGGCGGCGCTCGTGTGGTCCTCGATGCCGAGGTTCGCGATCGACGGGTTCGCCGAGCCAGCCCCGCGACTCGATCGCTGTCGGCGAGATACCGGGCGCCGTCGAGGAAATACCGGCGACACCGCCGCCACAGACCGCCCTCTACCCTGGAACCGATCGCCTTGCCGGTGTCGACAGCCCGACATCTAGGCTAGGCTCAAAGTAGAACGTGTTCTAGTTTTCGCACCTTCGACTCTTACACCTTCGACGACGCCAGGAGACCTGAGCCATGACCGGATCGGACACGACCGAACTGACGCCCCACGGCTCGCGCAGCGTGATCCTCACCGTGGCCGAGGTCATCGACGAGACCCACGACGCACGGTCGATCGTCTTCGAACTCCCCGACACGGCCAAAGAGGCGTTCACCCAGTACAAGTCGGGCCAGTTCCTCACCCTGCGCATCCCGAGTGAGCAGACCGGGTCGGTGGCCCGCTGCTATTCGCTGGCCTCCTCCCCCGCCCGCGACGAGTTGCCCAAGGTGACGGTCAAGCGCACCGTCGACGGCTACGGGTCGAACTGGGTGTGCGACAACCTCTCCGCGGGCTCGCAGATCGAGGTGCTGCCGCCGTCGGGGGTGTTCACCCCGCGGTCGGTCGACGAACCGCTCTTGCTGATCGCCGCGGGCAGCGGAGTGACCCCGGTGATGTCGATCCTCAAGACCGCGCTGGCGTCGGGGAGCGGCACCATCGTGTTCTTCTACGCCAACCGCAGCGCCGAGGACGTCATCTTCGCCGACGAACTGCGCGAGCTGCAGACCGCGCACGCCGACCGGCTGGTCCTGATCCACTGGCTCGAGACGCTGCAGGGCCTGCCCCGCGCGCAGTCCCTGGCGACGATCTTCGGCGCCTTCCGCGGTCACGCCGCCTACATGTGCGGCCCCGGCCCCTTCATGGACGCCGTGCACCAGGCGCTGCACACCGCGGGCTTCGCCCACCACGACGTGCACGCCGAGGTCTACAACTCACTCTCCGGTGATCCCTTCGCCGACGTCGTCCTCGACGAGGTGAGCGCCGAGGAGCAGGCCGACGCCGCCACGGTGGAGGTCGAACTCGACGGCGAAACCCACGAGCTGACCTGGCCCCGCAAACGCACCCTGATCGACATCATGCTCGAGGCCGGACTCGATGCGCCGTACTCGTGCCAGGAGGGTGAATGCGGTTCGTGCGCATGCACTCTCACCGACGGAACCGTCGAGATGGACAACGCGGGTGCGCTCGATCCCGAGGACATCGCCGACGGCTATATCCTCGGGTGTCAGGCCCATCCGACTTCCGACCGACTGCGAATCGAGTTCTGACGTGCTCTCACGCCTGTCCCCCATCCAGCTCGCCCGCACCCTTGCCGGGATGCTGCTGACCATCGGCACCCTGCACTTCGTGGCGCCGAAGCCGTTCGACGAGATCATCCCCGAGGAGATCCCCGCCGACCCGCGGATGCTGACCTATGCGTCCGGTGTCGCCGAGGTCGCCCTCGGCGTGGGACTTCTCGTCCCGGCCACCCGCAAGCCGTCCGCGGCTGCGGCCGCGGCACTGTTCGTCGCGGTGTACCCGGCCAACATCAACATGGTCCGGCTGTGGTGGCACAAGCCGGCGATCTACAAGGCGGTCGCCCTCGGCCGGCTGCCACTGCAGTTCCCGATGATCGCCGCGGCAATCAAGGTGTTCCGCGCGTCCTGACGATCGAGAACGCCGTCGGCCACCCCTGGTCGCGACCGCCGACTCGGCCGAGATCTACCGTGGATCGGTGTCCGCGACCCGAAATCCCCAGCCCGGTGATCACCTACGGCCCGGTGACGACGCGTGACGGCGCCGGACTCACCTGATCTCACACCGGAAACGCCCGAAGAGGACACCGGTGCACGGGTTCTCGTCTGGTTGACCATCGTCGCCGCGATCGCCGGTGCGATCACCGGCCTGGTCGGCGGGGCATTCCGGTGGCTGCTGATCCGCGCCGATCACCTGCGGGCCGACCTGATCGACTGGACCCACCATCACGGCCCGGCCGCCTGGCTGATACCCGTGGTGATCTCGGCCGCCGCGGCGCTCATCGCAGCGCTGATCACCCGATGGGAACCGCGCGCGTCCGGCAGCGGCATCCAACATGTGGAGGCCGTCGAACGCGGCGAGGCCGCACCACCGCCGCCCGCGGTCATCCCGGCCCGCTTCGTCGGCGGTTTGCTGGCGATCGGCGTCGGCGGGATGGTCCTCGGTCGAGAGGGCCCGACGGTGCACATGGGCGCCGCCATCGGCGCGCTCACCGGACGCGTGTGCCGCGCCACCCTGCGCGAGATCCGGGTTCTGCAGACCACGTTGTCGGGCGCCGGGCTCGCCGTCGCATTCAACGCACCGATCAGCGGCACCCTGTTCTGCATCGAGGAGATCGCCAAGACCGTCAAGGTGCGCTACGTCCTCTGGACGATGGCCGCGGTCGCCGCAGGCACCGTGTGCAGCCGCCTGATCGTCGGCAACCATCCCGACTTCGTCGTCCCGCAGGTCAATTCCGTTGCGTTGTCCTCACTTCCGGTGTTCGTCGTCTTCGGCGTCGTGGTCGGGCTGCTCGGCGTCGCCTACAACTGGCTGATCCGCGCGTGTCTGAGCGGCTTCGCGGCCATCCCCCGGGTGCCCGGCCCGGTGAAGGCCGCGATCATCGGAGCGGTCATCGGGGCGGTGCTGACCATCGACCCCGATCTCGGTGGCGGCGGTGACGATCTGACGCAGAACATTTTGTCCGGTCAGCATCTGGCCTTTTGGGCGATCGTGATGCTGCTGGCGATCCGCTTCGTCGCCGGTCCGGTGTCGTATTCGGCGGGCACGCCGGGTGGCATCTTCGCCCCCATGCTGGCACTCGGCGCGATGACCGGTCTCATCGCCTCGCGGCTGATCGATCTGGTCTCGCCGGGCTACGGGCACGAGTTGTTGTTGCCACTGATGATCGTGGGCATGTCGTCGTTCTTCACCGCCGTGGTCCGGGCGCCGTTCACCGGCGCGGTGCTGGTGATGGAGATGACCTCGACGACCTCGGTCGCGGTGTCGGTGCTCGCCGCGGGGGCCGCGACGATGATCGTCGCCGAACTGCTGCGTTCGCCGCCGATCTACGACGATCTGCGCGAACGCATGTTGCGGCAGTGGAAGGGCCACGAGGCTGAGGGCGTCTGAGGGATCGGTGCCGGACGGCCGCGCGACTCACCGTAACGCGCGGTAGCGGGCGCGCGTCGCGGGATCGAGATGCTCGATCGCATACCGCAGTGCGGTGCGTCCCATCGACGCCGCGTGCTCGTCGAGATAGTCGGTGAGCGTTGACCTCTCGACGCGCTTGCCCATCTCACGCAACATCCAGCCCAGCGCTTTCTGGATGAGGTCACGCCGGTCGTCGATGACGAGCGGCGCCACCGCCAGCGTGGGGCCGGCATCGCCCTCACGCAGGTGGGCGTGGGTGCCGACGATACCGACCCGCCGGTGCCACAGCCGTTCGTCGGCGGCGAGGTCGACGAGCGCGGTGTGGTCACCGATCCGTACACACCAGTGTCCGAGAACCGGTGCGGCCGAGGTGTCGACGAGATCCCAGTTGTTCACATACCCGTCGTCGACGGCCCGGCGATAGTCGGCGACCCACGCGCGAGCGTCGGCGTCGTCGGCTCGCGCGGACTCCTGCGCCATGAGAAGTAGTGCGAGAAAACGGATCTCGTGGATCGGCGAACTCAGCAGGGCGCCGACGGCACCGCGGTCGATGCCGCGCCGGCGACGGGCGAGCGCGCGCAACTGCGGCACCGCTACCCCGACGAACTCGTCGCCCTCACCGTAACCACCGGGCCGGGCCTGCAGATATCGTGCGATACCTGCCGCCCGCTCTGGGTCGCCGAGTTCGCGGACCTCGGCGATCACCTGCGCGGCAACGGGATCCACGAATACGGGTCCTCAGAGAAGGTCGGCGATCGGTGTCGGGGTTTGCAGCTTGGGCCGGGTCTTCATCACCGGGCCCGCCTTGCCCGCGCCGACCACACCGGTGAGGATTCCGTCGCGGCTGTAGTAGGCCAGGAACTTCGTGCCGTCGTCGGTGACGATGTGCACGTCGTCGTCGGCGCGCGGATGCCCGAGTGCCTGGATCTTCACCGCGAACTGGTCGCTCCAGAAGTAGGGCACCGCGGCGGTGATCGGCGCGCCCGCACTGCCGGCGATCTGATGGGCGACGACCGCAGCCTGTTCGACGGTGTGATTCCAGTGCTCGACACGACGCGCGGTGGGCGTCCCGTCGGCCCAGTTGGCGACGTCCCCGATCGCGTATACGTGCGGTGCGCTGGTCTTTCCGACGGCATCGCAGGCGATCCCACCACCGGTCTCACGCGGGGCGAACCCGATACC
>NZ_MVPX01000367.1:0-1851 GCF_002043085.1 Gordonia sp. i37
GGCGGGGAGGGAGCCGATGCCGACGACGACGATGTCGGCGGGCAGTTCGGTGCCATCGGCCAGACGCACCGCCCGCACCGCACCCGAGTCGTCGCCGACGATCTCCGAAACCCCAATACCCGCACGAACATCGACCCCATTGGCGGTGTGCATCCGGGCCACCAGTGTCCCGATCGGTTCACCGAGCGCCTGCGCCAGCGGGGTCGGCGCCGGCTCGACGAGCGAGACCCGCACGCCGCGCTCGGTCAGGCTCGACGCGACTTCGCAGCCGATGAAGCCGGCACCGATGACGACGGCGGTCTGCGCACCGTCGATCTCCGAGCGCAGGGCGACCGCGTCGTCGAAGGTGCGCAGGGTGTGCACGCCCGCAAGGTGTTCGGCACCGGGGAAGGCCCGCGGGGCGAGTCCGGTGGCGAGCACCAGGACGTCGTAGGGGACGCTCTCGGTGTCATCGGTATCGGGGCCATGCACGGTGACGGTTGCGGCCTGCGGGTCGACGGCGGTGACCCGTTGACCGAGTCGCAGGGTGATCGACGACTCGGTGTAGAACTCGGCCGGCTTGAGCTCGACGCGGTCGTCCTTGCCGAGCAGCACCGTCTTCGACAGCGGCGGCCGATCATAGGGGGCGTAGGGCTCGGCGCCGATCAGTGTGATCGGCTCCTCGTATCCGTTGGTGCGCAGGTTCTCTGCGAGGCGGATGGCCCCGAGTCCCGCACCGACCACCACGACACCTGCTGCACTCATCCTCGGTTCTCGCCCTCTCGTCGACGGTGCTGCCCGCGTCAGCGGATCGAATGTCGCTGCCCGCGTCAGCGGGTGACGTCCCCCACCGGTCGGACGTCGGCGAGCAGCCAGGTTCCGTTCACCTTACGCATGACCAACCACTTTTCGGTAGATGTATGTTCGCCGCCCACACCGGCTCCGACTCCCGGCGCACTCGCGTCGGGCACCGTCACCGTCTGGTTGAGAAAGGCGAGCAGACGTGCGTCGTCGGCGTGGAATTCCCCGACCGCCATGCCGACCACATTCACCGTCATCTGCGCCGACGCGGCGACCGCATCCGGAAGGACGACATCGGCACGCTCGGCGTCGTATCGCGTGAGCAGCGGCTCGCTCAGATGGGCGCGCACCGCGTCGGGGGCCGGGGGGTGCTCCCCGCCGAAGGTCATCAGTGCGGTGACCGCGCTCGTCGCGGCCCGTTCGACGTCTGCACGGTCGGCGTCGGTGGGACGCGGGGTCTGCCGATACGCCTGGGTCCAGGCGACGGCGGCGACCACCAGCGCGGTCAGGGTCAGCGTCGCGATCGCCACCAGCAGTCGGCGTGCGCGACGCGACATCCGCGGCGGCGCGGCGAGCGGACGGATGCGGTGGTGCTGGGTCCAGGTGAGCCGGCGGCTCCGGGGGGATCGGACTCGGGGAACTCGGGACGTGCTCATGCCGGCACCGCCGAGTCGACGAGCCAGCCGGCGTCGGTGCGGGTCATCCCGACGGTGAGGGTGAGGCGGTCGGCCTGCGGATCCCCGCCGAGCAGAACGGGATTGGACGCCTGCACGACCACCAGTACCTCGGCGCGGGAACCGGGATCGTCGGACCCGGGATCGGTGACGAGCCCGGCCGAGAGCACCCGTCCGGCACTGGGCGCGGTCTGGGCGGCGACGGCGGCGGACAGGGCCGCACCGGCCTGTTCGAGACGCGTTTTCTGCGCGCCGGTGCTCAGGGCGAGGACCCGCTCGACGTAGGCCTCGGCGTGTGCCGGGTCCGACGTCAGCATGCTCGTGATGGCCGATCGGGCCGCCGCGAGGACCTCGTCGTCGAGGTCGGTGCGCTCGGTCGCCCGGTGATCGAGCACCG
>NZ_MVPX01000368.1:0-15245 GCF_002043085.1 Gordonia sp. i37
CGGCGGAGTCACGACACCCCCTCCGCGTCACGCAACAGCCACCGTCCGTCGCGGAGCACGAATCCCGTGCGGAGCGTGAGTTTTTCGGTACTCTGTTGTCCCGTTCCGGTGCGGGTCAGCACGGTCGCGCGGATCAGGGCGTCACCGTCCTCGCGACCGGTGTCGATGATCGCGACCGTGTCGGGATGCCACCGGACCGACGCCGTGCCCGCGGGCGGGGCGCGATGCAGTTGCGCGGCGAACGATCCGGCGAAGTCCCCGGCCACCAGGGTGCGGGCGCGAGCCCGATCGGTCTGCCAGGTGGCGCTATCGACGGAGAACACCTGCGCGACGATCGCACCGGCATGAGCACGCAGCGAGTCCCGATTGTCGGCGGTCCGTCGCTGATCGGACAACGACGTCGCGGTGGCGATCACCACGGCCACCAGTGCGGCGATCACCACGACCGCCACCGCCGCGGCGATCAGCGCAGCGCCGGGTGCGACGATGCGGTCACGGGTGGCAGGGGTGCGCAGCGGAATTCTCATGGGAGGTATTGCACCGCCGCGACCTTGAGCCGTCCGGAATCGTCGGTGACGGCCAGCCGCAACCGGAAGGTGCGGTCGGCCACGGCCTGCCCGGTCTGCTGATAGCCCACCGTCGCCGCGACGAGCACCACGGCGGAATCGGTGGTGCGCGTGACGATTCCGGTGCCGTCGATGGTGGCACTCGCCGCGGTTCCACTGCGCCGGACGAATGCGGTGTAGGAGTCCGCCGATTGTGCGAATTCGTCGTAGAAGGCACCGGTCGCATCATTGAGTACCGACCGAACCCGTTGCGGTGCAGTCGGATCAGGGCTCAACAGCTCCGCGACGATGTCGGTGGCGACGTCGGTGAAATCGGCATCGGTCCAGGAATTCGCGGCGCGCACCCACGCCGCCACACCGAATCCCGCGACCACCAGTGCAGCGGTCACGACCAGCGCGGAGGCCGTCCACCACCATCGCGACAGCGGAACGATCCGACCGTTCGCCCGGCGCACCTCGTCGAGATCGTCGACCGCGCGCCGCAACTCGCGGCGGGCCGCCCGGTCCGCCCGGATCGACGGGGATGCCGATGTCGGCGGTGTCGGCCACGGCATCGTCAACGCCTCCTTGCCAGCACCGCACGATCATAACGCGGGGCCGTGACGCTCAGGATGTCGCGCGCCCCCGCATGCGGGCGTCGTAGTCGGCGCGGCCGGCCGAGTCGTAGTCGAGGAAGATCCGGTCGAGTCCGGTGCGTCGGCGCGTCAGACGTTTGAACGCCTGCGGGAAGACGGGATTGGCGTCCACCCACCGCATCGCCCGCGGGGCGGCCACACGGGTGCGTGGCTCGGCGATGACCCCGACGACGGCGGCGGCCACGACCTCGGGTTCGACGGTCTGGATGTAGCGATTGGTCGCCAGGCCCGAGATCAGGCCGGTGCGGGTGAAGGTCGGCATCACGGTGCTCACCCGCACGCTGTGGTCGGACAGTTCGGCGTCGAGGGCCTCGGAGAACTCGATGACCCCCGATTTCGCGGCGTTGTAGACGGCCAAACCCGGCATCGGAAGCCGGCCGGCAACCGAGGCGATGTTGACGATCTGCCCGGACCGTCGGGCCGTCATTCGTTGCGCGGCAAGCTGACTGCCGGTGATGACACCGATCAGGTCGATGTCGAAGGTCCGGCGGATCAACGCGTCGTCGAACTCGAGGAAGGACCCGACGGGCATGATCCCGGCGTTGTTGATCAGCACATCCACCGGCCCCAGACGCTGCTCGACCTCGTCGAGGAAGGCGGCAAAGCTCGCCCGGTCGGTGACGTCGACCTCGACCCCCTCCACCCCGAGGTCGGCGGCGGCCTTGGCCAGGACCTCGTTGTCGACGTCGCCGATCGCCACCCGCGCCCCGGCGTCGAGGAGTTGACGGGCGGTCTCCAGGCCGATACCGCGTGCGCCGCCGGTGATCACCACGACCTTGTCGGCCAGCCGGGCCCGCACCTCGTCATGCCCGATGCGACCGAATCGGTTGCTGCGCATACTCATCGACTACTCCCCCTTGGTGAGATCACGTACTGACTTCGGTTGTGCCGCCCGGGGCGGTCACCAGATCATCGGTGCGAGGAACTTCTCCGCGAACGCTCGCACCCGGTCCGGCTCCTGCCGCGCCTCGTCGGAGGCCGGTGTCTCCAGGAACGAGATGACCAGGCGCACATGGATTTCGACGGCCTCGAGCAGATCCTCGTCGGGCATCTGCGCACCGGCGGTGCGCAGAGTCGCGGCGACGCGTCCGGTGGCGACGTCGATGAACAGGGCGGTCACCGAGGCGGTGATCGGCGCCATGTCGTGGTCGGTCAGCACGAGCCGGCGCATCAGGGGTTCGTCGGAGATCATCGCCGCGCCCGCGGCGAAGGCCTCGATGACCGCCTCACGCGGGCCGAGGCCGCGGACCGCGTCGACCAGCCGGGCCATGCCGCGTTCGTAGAGTTCCTCGGCGACGCCGAGGAGCAGCGCCTCCTTGTTGGGGAACCGCCGATACAGCGTGGACCGGGAGACCCCGGCGCGTTTGGCGACCTCGTCGACGTTCGCGCGGCGCACCCCGACCTCGGTGAACTCCGCCTCGGCGGCGGCGATGATCGCGCTGTTCTGATCGGCGGGGCTGTCGGTGTTGCGGACCTTGCGGCGACGGCCCTGCTCGGCGTGGGTGCCCGGCGCGCCCGGGGTCATCGCAACCCCCGAACGGTGACCGGCAGCCCGTCCTTGGGTACCGGTAGTGCGCTGTAGTCCATCGGGAGCGTGTATCCCGCGGGGACCGACCACTCGTACCCGCGCAGCAGGTGATGCATGATCGTCTTGATTTCCATTTGTCCAAAATACAGACCGATGCATTTGTGGACCCCCGCACCGAACGGAATCCAGGCCATCCGATGCGACTTGTCCTCGGCGCGTTCGGGGCCGAAACGATCAGGGTCGAACACCCCGGGCTCCGTGTAGAGCTCGGGGTCACGATGATTGGTCAGCTGCGGAACACTGACCATCGTCCCCTCCGGTACGAAGAACCCCTGAATCGAGGTGTCCTTGACCGCGATTCGCGGTTGGGCTGGTACCGGCGGGCACATCCGCAACGACTCCTTCATCACCCGGTCGAGCACGTCGAGACGGCCGAGGTCGTCATAGCCCATGTCGGGGCCGAGTGCGTTGGACTCGGCGCGCGCCCGCTCCTGCCAGTGTGGGTCGGCGGCCATCCGGTAGGCCATCTGGGTCATCGTGATCGTCGAGGTGTCGTGCGCGGCCATCAGGACGAAGATCATGTGATTCACGACGTCCTCGTCGGAGAATCGGTGTCCCTCGTCGCTGCGCGCATGACAGAGCACCGAGAACAGATCGGGGGTCTCACGCGCCCGCTTGGCGGGCAGGGTGGCGTAGAAGAACTCCTCGAGCACCTTGCGGCTGCGCAATCCCTTCCACCACCGGCCGCCGGGAACCGGCTTGCGCACGTAGGCAACTCCGGCACGCACGGTCTCGACGAAGGCCTTGTTGAGCGTGGCGGCCTCGTCGGCGGACAGGTCGACGCCGAGGAAGACCTCGAGCGCGACGTCGAGGGTCAACGACTTGAACCGATCGAACAGGTGGACACGCCCCGTCGGGAAGCGGGTCATCGCCTCGGCGATCATCGGCGACATCTCCTGCAGGTAGCCCTTGAGCATCGTCGGCGCGAAGGCCTGCTGCATGATGCGCCGGTGGTGGCGGTGCTCCTCGAAGTCGAGGAGCATCACCCCGCGGTTGAAGAAGGGGCCGATGAAGTAGCTCCAGGCGGGACCGTTGGCGAACGCCCGATCGGAGTTCATCAGGATCTCCGCGGCCGCATCGGGGCCTGCGGCGGGGACCATCCGAATCCCCAGCGCGCTCATGCCGGAGATGAGACCCAACTCGGCGCGACGACGTTCGGCGAATCCGAAGGGATCGCGACGCATCGACATGATCTCGAGGATGCCGTTGCGATGTGCGCACGGAATCGCCTGTAGATCGCTGCCGGGTGGCGGTGGCGCGAGGATTGGTGACTTCCCGGCCGAGCGCACCCGAGACACCGACGAGGGCGCCGTCATGGCAGCATCCTGCGCCGGCGCGAGTCCACCCCGCTCCTGTGAGCCACACAACACCATGGAACAAACTCTACGATATGTCTCTATCGACTGTCACCCTCCGGCCGGGAAACTCCCTCAGCCGAGTCGGTGCCCGCGCGCGGTCAGGACCGCGTGAGCGCGCCGCAACCGCTCGTGCCACCACCGCCGGCGGTCCTCGGCGGCGCACAGCGTCGACGGAACGTCGAGGTCACCGGGCCCGAACCACCGTGGCCGCAGATGACCGTCGTCCGGGGTGCCGCCGTCGGCGACGTCCCCGGTGAACAACGAGCCGGTGCCGAGACCGCAGGCGAACGGTACCTCGGGCAGCGCCGCGGCCGCCGCGACGCCCGCGGCGATGCCGACCGCGGAGTCCAGCGCACTCGAGATCACCACGGGCAGACCGATTTCCTCGGCCAGGGTGAGCACGGCCCGCATGCCGCCCAGCGGCGCCACCTTGAGCACCGCGATGTCGGCGGCCTCGGCGGCGACCACCCGCATCGGGTCGGTGGCCTTGCGGATCGACTCGTCGGCGGCGATCGGCACATCGACCGCTCGACGCACCGCAGCCAACTCCTCGACGGTGGCACACGGTTGCTCGGCGTACTCGAGGTCGCCGATCGCGCGCAATGACGTGATCGCCTGCGCCACATCCCATTTCCCGTTTGCATCGACGCGGACCCGGCCGATGAGCTCGCGCGTGGCAGCAACCCGCGCGACGTCGTCGTCGAGGGTCTGCCCCGGTTCGGCGACCTTCACCTTGGCGGTGCGCGCGCCGGGGAAACGGGCGAGCATGCCCGCGACCTCCGATGCGGGTACCGCCGGCACGGTGGCGTTGATCGGGACCCGATCACGACGTGTGGGGGGTGCTCCGAGATACGCCGCCTCGATACCCGCCGCGAGCCACGCCGCGGACTCCTCGTCGTCGTACTCGACGAACGGCCCGAATTCACCCCAGCCCGCCGGACCCTCGACGATCATCACCTCGCGCGTGGTGATGCCCCGGAAACGGGTGCGCATCGGCAGGCTGAGCACCACCGCGTGCTCGAGCAACTCCTCCGGCGTCGGCAACCTCTGACCGGTCACGATCCTCCTCACTGGCCAGACTGATGAAACAAATCTGGAAACTCGTTCCTTCGTGCGATAAGGTCTCGCCATGACAGTGAATCAGGATTTCGACTCGGCGATCCGTGAGGCGCAGCCTGTCCTGGTCGACCCCAGTCCCGAAAACCCCGGTCCGGCCGCCCCGGACAACGACGCGCCGCCGACACCGCGGCTCGGCGCCGAATCGCTCATCTGGAAGTTCTATGGCGACGTCCGCGGAATCCTCGGATTCCAGCGCCTCGCCGGCACCGAGAACTGCATCGAACAACTCGGCCAGGGCGTGCTCGACCACTCGGTGATCTTCGACGACTTCCTCGGCCGCGCCCGCCGCACCGGCCCGCCCGTGATGCGCACCGTCTACAGCGCCGAGCCCGCCAGGTGGGGACGCACCGTGCGCGATTTCCATCGCGACATCAAGGGCACCATCAGTGACGGTTCGCGCTATCACGCGCTCAATCCCGAGCTGTTCTATTGGGCGCACGCCACTTTCGTCGATCAGGTGCTCTACATCACCGACACCTTCATCCGCAGGTTGTCCGAGGCGGAGAAGGAGCAGATCTTCGCCGAGAGCAAGATCTGGTACGAGCTCTACGGTGTCAGCGCGCGCAGTCAGCCGCAGACCTACGCCGAGTTCCGCGAGTACTGGGACTCCATGCTCGAGCGTTTCGTGCCGCACAAGACCGTCGTCTACGCCACCGGATACATCCGCAAGGGTCTGCCACGGCCGCGCCGCATCCCGGCGCCGGTGTGGCGCGTCGTCTCCGCGCCGCTCAACGCGTTCATCCGCACCGTGGTGGTGGGCACCCTTCCGCAGCAGATGCGTGATGTCTGTGATCTGGAATGGGATGCCAAGCGCGAAAAGAACTTCCAGAGGTTTGCCACGTTCATGCGGGCACTCAACCCGGTGTTCAACCGGCTGCCGGTGCGGTGGCTGTACGTGCCGTGGGCCGCCGAGGCGTGGGAGAAGGTCGGCGTCGACCCGCGGCCGCTGCACAACAAGCCGGCCGCGTAGGGGGCTGCCGGCGTCACTGCGCCAGGAAAGCGCCTGCCTTCGCGGTGAATTCGCGACGACGGTCCCGATGGACCGAGTGGCCTGCGTCGATGACGTCGAAGCGGCCGTCGGGCAAGGCCTGCGCCATGGACTGCAGATGCTGCGGGGGCAGAAAGCTACGCGGACCACCGGAGATGACCAGGGTCCGCGCCGACACCTCGGCCAGACGCCCCCACCACTGCGGGTCGGCGCGCTCGAACTCGCCGACCTGCGTTCCCACGGCGCGATCGAATCGGACCACCGGCATCGGGTTGCGCATCAGGGCGCCGATACCGCGTACGCGTTCACCGAAGCCCGACGACATGACGATCTCCTCGTCGAGATCGGCCTGGTCGCGTGGCATCGGTGGCACTTCCTCGAGCACCAGCGACCGGACCCGGCCGGGATCGTTCATCGCCACGCGCAGTGCCGCGTGCGCACCGAGCGAGTGACCGACCACGTCGGCCCGCTCCACATCGAGCTCGTCGAGCACGAATCCCAGGTCGGCGGCGAAGGCTTCCAGCGCGTAGTCCCCCGGACGGCCGCTGCGGCCGTGTCCACGCAGGTCGACCGCGATGACCGCGCGGCCGGCGCGGCGCAGGATCGACGCGAAGGGCCGCCAGGTGCTGTGGTCGCTGCCCATCCCGTGGACCAGCAGGACCGGCGGAGTGCGGCTGTCGGCGAGATCGCCGTCGACGGCAACCGCGAGGGTGAGCTCGCCGTGCCCGATGGGGCGCTGCAACAACCGCATTGGGCCCAAGTTACCAGCGTCGATACCTACCCGGGACGGGCCCCCACGGCCGCGATCACCGGCGGCACGGAGGCTGATAGCCCATGCCGTGGACGTAGGTGGCCCATTCCTCCTCGGTGATCTGATCGCCGGTCTGGGCGCACTGGGCGTCGATGATCGCACCGGTATCGAGCTCCCACGACTCGATCACCCCTGCCTCACCGGCGGCGAGGATCCGATCGCCGGGCGCGAATCGCACGTCGTAGACCCGTCCGGGGAACGAGCGCAACACGACCTCCGCCGACCCTCCGTCGGCCAGATTCCACACCCACACCTCGGAATTCCCGCCACCGGCGATCACATGGGAACCGTCGGCGGAGAAACCGGCGCTGTAGAGCTGGCCCGCCGGGCCGGTCAACGTCGCGACGGTATGCGGCGCTTGCGGATTCGAGATATCGGCGACGACGACCGCACGTTCCTCCGAGGTCGCCACGATCCGGTCGCCGTGGGCGGAGAAGCGCACCGCGAGCGCCGCGCCCTCGAAGTCGATCGGATGCGGATATGCCCGTGGTGCCGCCGGATCGGTGAGATCCACCAGTTGCACGACACCGGTGGAGGTCGCCACCGCGACCCGGCGACCGTCGGGGCTCAGCGTCGTCCACCACACCCCGCCGCCGGCGTCGAAGGTCGAAACCACCCTGGGCGCAGCAAGATCCGAGACATCGATGACGGTGACGATGTTGCTGTCGGTGGCCCCGGTCACGGCCAGATGTGACTGTTCGCTGTAGTCGACCGTCTCGTTGAGGGTGTGCTGCGCGTCGACCGTACCCACCAGATGCGGGTCGGCGGGATCGGACATGTCGGCGAACTGTACCGCTCCGGTGACCGTCCCCATGGTCGCGATCCGGCCCGACGGCGACAGCGTCACCGCTCCCGAATACACCATGCCCGGAGGTGGCACCAGGTCCGGCCCGGCGCGACGCAGACCGCCGGACTCGATGTCCCACTGGGTGATCCGTCCGTCGGTGCCGCTGTCGGCGGCGAGCAGCCGGGTCGTCGAACCGTTCGCCGGGATCTGATAGACACTGTTGGTCCCGATCACCGTCCGATTCGACGTCGGCGGCCAATCCTGTACCCGCCCATCATCACTGGATGCGATCACATGGTCGCCGGCGAACACCACCGACACCGGGTTCGACGCACCGGTCAGGACGCGGGGCGCCGCCGACGGGTTGGTCAGGTCGAAGATCCGCAGTGTGTTGTCGGCGCCCGCGCCCGCGATCTCGGTGCCGGCGGCGTTGACCGCCACCGCCGTCACGTAACTGTCGAAACCGCCGAATCCCGAGACCTTACGCGGTGCCGCCGGATCGGTGACGTCGACGACGTCGATCACGCGGCTGCGCAGTGCCGCCACCAGCCGCGTACCGTCCGGGGTGTAGGTCAGGCCCTGCGCGAGTTCGTTATCACGCCACGCATCGAGCGGGATCTCCCCCGTCGCAACGATCGCGTCGCCGTCGACGCGCCACAGATCGATGCGACGGTTGGCACTGCTGGTGGCCAGCGAACGGCCGTCCGGGCTGAACGCGGCCGCGCCGGCGACTCCGGCGACCTTGCCCGGCAACGGCACCGGACGCCACGTCCCGGCCGAGCTCACCCACGCCTGCACCCCCACCTCGGGCACGCCGGCGACGACGAACCGGCCGTCGGGACTCACCGTGAGCGCGTTGACGTCGCCGCCGACCGCCGGGAAATCGAAGGCGCGCACCGGGTGTGCGGGGTCGGCGACATTCCAGGCGGTGAGGGTGCCGCGACCGCCGAGAAGAACCGTCGACGTCCCCGGCAGGATCGCCACCCCGCCCAATCGGCCTCCGCCGCCCGGCGCGCGGAAGGTGGTGACCTGTCGGTCGATCCCGCGGTCGGACACGTCGAACAGCCGCACCTGCCCGCCGCCTCCGGCGGCGACGAGCAGTGACCCCGAGCGGGCCAGCAACACCGACCCGCCCTCGCCGACAAAGCGATTCGGGACGCCGTGACCGGTCGCGTCGATCAACCGCGACCGCGCCTCGAGGGTCGGCGAGGTCTGATAGGCGACCATGGCCAACTGCGCGGCGAGAAACGGGTCGCGATCCTCCAACTCGCTCGACTGAATGGCCAGCTGTCGGCTCAGCGCCTGATTCCGGGCGGCCTCGGCCTGCTCGCGCTGACCCACCGCATGCACGCCGGTGATCACCGCGATGACCGCCGCGGTGACCGCCACGATGCCGAAGACCCCTGCGGTCAAAGCGATTCGGCGCAGCTGACGACTGCGGCGTCGTTCCTGGGCGTCCTGGGCGCGTACCCGCGCCTCACCGGCCTCCAGAAAGCCACGGCTGGCCTGATCCAGCGAGGAGCCGTCGTCAGTGAGCGGCCGGAACATCTCCAGCCGGGCCCGCAGCGGCAGCAGGTCGTCGGGCCGACCGTTGGCCTCCCACGTGTCCCGCAGGGTCTGTAATCGGCGCCGCAGCAACAACCGTTCGCGGTCGGCGTCGATCCATTCGCCCAGCCGCGGCCAGGCCGTCAGCAGCGCCTCGTGCGCGACCTGGGCGTGCGAGGTCGTCACCGTGACCAGACGTGCCGCGGCGAACGTCTCGAGCACATGACGGTTGTCCCCGGCCGGATCGTCGGCGTCGAGATCGGCGAGCCGGACGGTGCGCCGGGTGACGGTCTCCTCGTCGACGTTGACCATTTCCAACAGGATTCGGCGCGCCACGGCCCGCTGCGCGTCGTCGAGTGAGTCATACACCGACTCCGCGGTCTGTTCGACGGCTCCCGAGATGCGGCCGGTCGAGACGTAGTCACGCACCGTGAGTCGTCGGCGATCAGACTTCTCCCACGTGGCGCGCAGGGCATGGGACAGCAATGGGAGTACACCCGCGCCGACCGGCCGCACGCTCGTCGACGGCGCCACGTCGTCGAGCAGCATGGTCACCAGATCGTCGTCGACGGTGAGCCCGGCGACCTCGGCGGGCCGCACGATCACCTCCCGCAGTTGTGCGGGCAACATCGGGGTGACGAGTAGCTGCGAATTGGCCAGCACCGAGGCGATGATCGGACCGGCGGCGGCACGTTCGTAGAAGTCGGCGCGCAACACCCCGATCACCACGGTGCGCCGGCGCGCGGCGTACTCGGCCAGCCGGGTGGTCAGCCGTGCCCGCCCGGCGGAATCACCCTGGGTCCACAGTTCCTCGAGCTGATCGATCACGAGCAGCGCCGGACCGTCGCCGGGCGTCTCGTCGAGAGTTGCCGCGGCCTGCTCGAGCGCGGTGACAGGGTCGTCGCCGGGCACCATGACCGCCGCGCGCCAATCGAGGAACGGCTCCTCGGTACCGATGCGCGGCAACAGGCCGGCCCGGACGAGCGAGGACTTACCCACCCCCGACGCCCCGACCACCGCGACGCCGTGCAGCCAGTCGGGCCCACCCTCTCCGACCGACTGGTCCGGCTCCGGGCCGGGCCCGGGCACCGTCTCGGGAAGCCGGGAGCGAACCATCTCGGCGAGCCGGTCGATCAGCTCGTCGCGACCGAAGAACCAGGCCCCGTCGTCGGCCGAGAACGGAGCAAAGCCCCGGTACGGTGACACCGACGACGCCGACTTGCGGGTGCGCCGCGACGACCGCTCGGCCGCGGCCCACCACTGCTGGACGTCGGCGTCCTCGACGACGCCACACGCGGCGAGGACACGCTCGAACATCTCCCGGCTCGCCCGTGTCGGGGCGTGCTGTCCGGCGAACCATCCGGCGACCGTGCCCAGGAGCGCGTCGGCGTCGGACGCGACGTCGCGCACACTCATCCCGGACCGCTCGCGGAGTCCGGTGAGGGCGCGGCCGAGCTCGTCGCGGGTGTGCACGGCATCGGGTCCCATGGCGAGAGGAGTCCTGTCGTCGGACCAGATTCGCGCTGGTCAGCGTATCGAGAAATGTATCGACTTCCGATTCTCAGCCACTGCGGCGCGCTTCGTCATCCCCTCCGCACCAAGATTGGTCCGCGCGGACTACACCGCGATCCATTGCGCGTCGGCGAGTCGGGCTGCGGCGCGAATCCATCAGGAGGTCACCATCATCCCCGGTACCGAGGAGCCGCCGTTGCATCGGCGACCCCAGCACGATTCCCGACCCCACCCCCATCTCGATCCCCGCCATCGCCACCTCTATGCGGTGAACCGTCCCGCGAGCCGACGTCCCGACCTCTCACGCCGCGAGGTCGAGGTGCTCGTCGCCTGGTTGCGCGCCGAGTCCAAACAGGAGGCCGCCAAGGCGCTGTTCATCAGCGTGTCGACGGTGAGCACCCATGTGGCACGCATCCGGGCCAAGTACGAGGCGGTGGGCCGGGCGGCGAACACCAAGTCGGCGTTGTTCGCCCGCGCGATCCAGGACGGTTACGTCTCACTCGACGAGTGGTGAGTTCGAACTCCTGACGGCACCGTCGACGACGCGGTACCCGACCCCGGGGAGGGTCCGATGCCACGTCGTCGACGGTTCCGCCACGCACCCGCCGATCACCCCAGGCAAGGCGCCGCATCCCCTGTCGGCGCCTGTCCGGTGATCAGCGGTCCCGGAACCAACCGGAGTTCTTGGCGCGCCAGACCATGTCCTGCCAGTAACCCCAGGTGTGTGTCCCCACGGTGGGGAAGTCGGTGGTGATCGGGATGCCCTGCAGTGCGGCGGCCACCTCGAATGACCGGGTCTGCGCGAGTGCGACCGCCTCGAGCGGGGTGCCTTTCACGGAGTTGACGGCGTCGGTGTTGTAGCGGCCCCAGGCGGCTGATCCTGCGGCGACCCGGATCTTCATCCCGCGCATCCGCGGCAACTGGACGAGCGCGTCGTTGCGCTGCCAGCGATCGCTCCACGGCGGGCCCCACATCGCATCCGCGCTGAACGGCCCCACTCCGGCCTCGACGCCCGCGTCGATCAGCGCAAGGCGCACGGCCTCGCGCATCGTCGGGGCCGACAGGTTCACGTAACCCGACATCGAGAACACATGCGAGATCCGGTTGCGGTGATAAGCGCCGTAGATCATCGCCGAGCCGCCGCCCATCGAGATGCCCATGATGGCGTACTTGCCCCACGGCCCGACGGCGAGCCCGCGCGCGTCCAGGGCGGCGACGATCCGGTCCAACCGGCAGGTCCACATGTAGCGGTACTTGATCTTGTTGCCCGGGCTGGCGGTGTCCCAGTTGGTGTAGAAACTCGCGAGTCCACCGACGGGTTCGACGACGTTGACGCCCGAGTCGGCCAGGCGGGCGATGTTGGTCTCATGACGCCAGCCGCTCATGTCGCTAGTGGCTCGTAGTCCATCGAGGGCGATCACCGTCTTGTAGTTGCCCGGCCGGGCCCAGATGTCGACCGGGCTCGCGGGCATCCCGCACCCCCCGACCGAGATCCGGTTCAGCGATGCCGCATCGGCGTCACCGACACCACTGGACAGGGAGATCACCAACGCCGACGCCACGATGGTCGCGGCGACGATTCGCCGGCCCAGGCGCTTGTGGACCGACCGTCTCAGACTTGAACGCACGCCCAGGACATTAGGGCGGTGCGGACCGCTGTCACCAGGCTCGTGACCACAGGGCACCGACATTGAGACCAGTCGGTTACCCAAGTGGCAATTGTGACGCAATGTTACTAGTGTGACTTGTGAGGTCTAAGTAGCTCGGAATTCGCTGAGCGAAACATGTGGAAAACCTGAATCGATTTCGGCGTTCGAGTAACCGGGGCCTTCGCCGACTGGCACACTCATGGCTCAGACGGAGCAACCGGCCGACCAGCCGGGCTCATCGGTGAGAGGGCCGGCCATGGACAGCGACTCCCCCCCCTTGCCGGGCGCATCCACTCCGAGCCGCGGGTTGAGTCGGCGCACCTTCCTCACCACGACGGCCGCCCTCGGCGTCGGCGCGGTCGCCGGAACGGGCGTCGCCGGCATCGCGTGGGGTGCTCCCCCACCCGACTGCGGCAGCCCGTCGGACTCGGGCAAGACGAACGCCCGTTTCTGGCTGTGGGATCAGGTCAAAGGGTGCACCCCCGCCCAGCCCGGGTCCAACCTCTACGTCAAGCAGATCTCGGCGAGTCCCAACCGCTACTACGCGATCCGACGAGGCGGCGACAACCCGCACGGCAACAACGACATGCTGCTCATGCCGACCAATCGCATCTCGGGTATCGAATGCAGCTACCTGCGCCACGATCCGCCCAACTGGTGGGCCGGTGCGTGGCGCGAGGCCGTCGCGAACATCCCGGCCAAGCCGTCCTCCCCACTCGCGCTGGGCGTCAACTCCAAGGACCGACGAGGCCAGGACCAACTCCACATCCACCTGTCCCAGGTCTTCTATCCGACGTTCAGTGATCTCCGGCAGATCCAACCGGTCACCAAGATCAGCGACTGGATGTCGCCGCAGGCCAACGTCGAGCTACGCATCAACGATCGCCACAAGACCCCGCTGCGCAAGACCGCCTGGTTCCGGGTGGTGAAGTACACCGGGGCGCTGCCGAATCTGTTCGCCGAACTCGCGAAGGTCCTCCCGGCGACCGAGAGCATGGAACACCAGGTCGTCGGAGTCGTGTGGACCGGCATCGGGAGCACCTACTACCTGATCAACAGCACGGCACTGAAGACACCCAAGGGGCCGGGGACGGGTCTGCTGGACTTCATCTACAACTGGCCGGCCAACAAACCCTGACACATCGCCCCAGCTCACCGGATCGATATCTGTGAGCATCCGATGGAATCGGTCACGAATCGGCCACGGCAGGCCTTCACCACTGGCACATTCGCAAGCAGCGTAGATACTGAGATCACCTGACACGCAGTGACTCTCGGGCCGAGAAGCAGTAACCGAACGGCCGCCGCCGCAACGAATGTCGGGCCTGCGCAACGTCGCGCCGGCCGACGATGCCTTTCCCCGCCTCTCGCAATCGGGCGGGTTCACCTCCGCGCATGCCTCGTGGCGAGACGTGCGCACTGGGAGAAAGCCGGTGACACCATGAACGGACCCGACACCTGGGGTATCCCCAGCACGACCTTCCTCGCCCTCTATGCCGTCATCTCGGTGGCGGCTCTCGCCGTCGTCATCGTGCGGCGACGTCCCGCCCACCAGCGGGTCGATGATCTCCCCGACCTCACTCCCACACAGATCGGGGCACTGGTCTCCGAGGAGAATGCGGTCCTCGCAGCGGTCGCCCAACTCCGGGCAGCCGGCTATATCAACTCGAGCGGACGTGCGACCAATCGACTGAAAGCTGCACCCGCACAGAATGATCGGTTTGTCCGGGCGGTCGGTGACCGTTATGCGCGACGCGGCACGAGTTCCTTGCGTGACGTGTCGGTGCCGTTGCGGCAGGTGCACTCGGAGCTCATTGACGTGGGCCTGCGCCACGCACGCCGACGCGCGGTCGGGGTGGCCGTCCTGATCCCGGTACTCGTGCTCGGGCTCGCACGGATCGTGGCCGGTCTCGCGCACCGCAAGCCGGTCGGCTATCTCGTCGTCATCGTGATATGCCTTGCCGCGGTGTGTATCTGGTGCGCAGTCCATCCTCGTGAGCGGACCGCGCGCGGCGAGGCGGTACTCGCCGAACTGCGCCGGCGGCACAGGTTGCTCGCGCCGCAGTACCGGCCCGCGCTCGCCGCCCTCGGAGCACACCACGCCGCCGTCGCCGCAGCCCTGCACGGCATCGAAGCACTTGCACTCCTCGATCCGCGCCTGGCCGCCGACCCGCTGCTCCGCCCGACGACGACGGCCCCCGATCCGGGGATCGCCACCCCCACAACACCTGTCGTGAGAAAGGCCCGTTCACGACGTGCCACGGGCAGCGGCGGAGCATCGTGGTTCGGGTCCGCCTTCTACGGCGGCAGCGACGACGGCTCGCATCACGGGGGTTCGTCACACAGTTGTGGTGGGGGCTGGAGTGGCTGCAGCAGTGGCGGATCCAGCTGTGGAGGCGGTGGCGGCGGATGCGGCGGGTGATCACTGCGTACGACCACCCGGGACAACGAGATCACCACGAGGCGGGGCGCATCAGAGAAAGGGTTCCTCATGAGCAGGTCACATAGCACACCGGAGATCGCCGGTATCGGGATCGGCTGGCGCCCGGAGATCGCGGCCGTCGTCGACGACCTTCCCGGCCTCGGATTCTGTGAGGTCATCGCCGAGTCGGTGCCGCACATCGACGTCGAACCGCTTACGGCGCTGGGGGTGCCGGTGATCCCGCACGGCCTCGGCCTGTCTCTGG
>NZ_MVPX01000369.1:0-9201 GCF_002043085.1 Gordonia sp. i37
GGCGGAGCCGGTGACCGACGACCGGATCGACGTTCTGGCACGTGCGGCTCGCCGCCTGCGGTCGCCGCTGGTCAGTGAGCACATCGCGTTCGTCCGGGCGGGCGGCATCGAGGCCGGGCACCTGCTGCCCGTCCCCCGGACGCGTGAAGCGCTGGCAGTGTTGTGCGACAACATCACTCGCACCCAGGACCGGTTGTCGGTGCCGCTGGCGGTGGAGAACATCGCAGCATTGTTCTCCTGGCCCGACGACGAGTACACCGAGGGTGAGTTCCTCGCCGAGATCGTCGAGCGCACCGGGGTCCGGCTGCTGCTGGACGTCGCGAATGTGTATGCGTGTGCCCGCAACTCGGGTATCGATCCGGCCGTCGAACTCTCCCGGATGCCGCTCGAGGCGATCGCCTACTGTCACGTCGCCGGCGGCGAATCCGACGGGGTGCTCTATCACGACACCCACACCGCGCCCGTTCCCGACGCGGTGCTCGACCTCGTCACCCGGCTCGCCGCCACCGGGCGCGCGCCGGCATTCATGCTCGAACGCGACGGCCGGTATCCGCCGGTGACCGAGCTCCTCGGTGAACTCGACGCGATCGCCGACGCCGCACGGATGGACCGGATCACCGTCGGCAGCCGCTGGTGGGCGGCGTCGTGACCGGCCTCGCGCAACGGCAAGAAGACCTCGTGCGCGCGCTCGTCACCGGTGCGCCGACGCCTGCGGGCTTCGACCCGACGCGGCTGCGCGCCGTCGAAGATACCTTGTTGCGCAAGCGATCCGGTGAGGCGGCCCGACATCTGCCGCTGCTGAGTGCAGAACTCGGGGAGCGCAGGTTCACCGAGTTGTTCTGCGCGTGGGCACGCGGGCGGGAACGGGGCGGATCGTGTGCCGATGCCGCGTCATTCGCCGCCCATCTGGACGCAGCATCGCCTACATAACGAGAAAGGCGCCCCAACCGCGAAAGCGGTTGGGGCGCCGGTGACTCAGTGAGTCAGAGTGTCACTTGACGATCTTCGTGACTCGACCCGCACCAACGGTGCGGCCACCCTCGCGGATGGCGAAGCGCAGGCCCTCGTCCATGGCGACCGGCTGGATGAGCTTGACGCTCATCTCGGTGTTGTCGCCCGGCATGACCATTTCGGTGCCCTCGGGGAGGGTCACGACGCCGGTCACGTCGGTGGTACGGAAGTAGAACTGCGGACGGTAGTTGTTGAAGAACGGGGTGTGACGGCCGCCCTCGTCCTTGGACAGGATGTAGGCCTGGCCCTCGAACTCGGTGTGCGGGGTCGTGGTGCCCGGCTTCACGATGACCTGGCCACGCTCGACGTCCTCACGCTTGAGGCCGCGGAGCAGCAGACCGGCGTTGTCGCCCGCCTGCGCCGAATCGAGGAGCTTGTGGAACATCTCGATACCGGTGACGGTGGTCTTGGTGGACTTCTCGCGGATGCCGACGATCTCGACTTCCTCGTTCACGTTGACCTCGCCGCGCTCCACACGACCGGTGACCACGGTGCCGCGGCCGGTGATGGTGAAGACGTCCTCGACGGGCATCAGGAACGGCTTGTCGGTCTCGCGAACCGGATCCGGGATCGATTCGTCGACCGCGTCCATGAGCTCCTCGACGGACTTGACCCACTCCGGGTCACCCTCGAGGGCCTTGAGCGCCGACACCTTGACGACGGGGGCTTCCTCGTCGAACTCCTGGGCGGCCAGCAGTTCGCGGACCTCCATCTCGACGAGCTCGATGATCTCTTCGTCGTCGACCATGTCGGCCTTGTTCAGGGCGACCAGGATGTAGGGCACACCGACCTGGCGGGCCAGCAGCACGTGCTCACGGGTCTGCGGCATCGGACCGTCGGTGGCGGCAACCACAAGGATCGCGCCGTCCATCTGAGCCGCACCGGTGATCATGTTCTTGATGTAGTCGGCGTGACCGGGGGCGTCCACATGGGCGTAGTGACGCTTCTCGGTCTCGTACTCGACATGCGAGATGTTGATCGTGATACCACGAGCCTTCTCTTCAGGAGCCTTGTCGATCTGATCGAACGCGAAGCTCTTGTTGAGGGTCGGGTACTTGTCGTGCAGGACCTTGGTGATGGCCGCGGTCAGGGTGGTCTTGCCGTGGTCGACGTGACCGATGGTGCCGATGTTCACGTGCGGCTTGGTCCGCTCGAACTTCGCCTTCGCCACTTGATTGTCCTCCTGGACTTGTTGCTCTACTGGGCGGATCCCAGCAGGGGTTTTCTCTTACGTTGTTCGCGCCGTGTCACCACGGCGTCGGTCGCCGTGAGCGCTTCGCGACAGACCGCGCAGCGAGTGAATTACTCGCCGGTGGCCTTCGCGATGATTTCCTTCGACACGTTCGCCGGAACCTCGGCGTACGAGTCGAACACCATGGAGTAGTTAGCCCGGCCCTGGGTCCGCGACCGCAGGTCGCCGATGTAGCCGAACATCTCCGACAGCGGAACCTGTGCCTTGACGACACGGGCGCCGCTGCGCTCCTCCATGGCCTGGATCTGGCCACGGCGGGAGTTCAGGTCGCCGATCACGTCACCCATGTAGTCCTCCGGAGTCGTGACCTCGACGGCCATGATCGGCTCCAGGATGACCGGGCTCGCCATCCGCGCAGACTCCTTGAGAGCCTGTGCACCGGCGATCTTGAAGGCCATTTCCGAGGAGTCGACGTCGTGGTACTGACCGTCGAGCAGGGTGACCTTCAAGTTGACCAACGGATAACCGGCGAGCACGCCGTACTGCATCGCGTCCTGCGCACCGGCATCCACCGACGGGATGTACTCGCGCGGCACACGACCACCGGTCACGGCGTTCTCGAATTCGTAGGTCGCACCATCCTCGGCGTCCACCAGGGGCTCGAGCTTGATGATGACCTTCGCGAACTGGCCGGAACCACCGGTCTGCTTCTTGTGCGTGTACTCGTGCTTCTCGACGGTCTTGCGAATCGTCTCGCGGTAGGCCACCTGCGGCTTACCGACGTTCGCCTCGACCTTGAACTCGCGACGCATGCGGTCGACGAGGATGTCGAGGTGGAGCTCGCCCATGCCGCCGATGACGGTCTGGCCGGTCTCCTCGTCGAGGTGGACCGAGAACGTCGGATCCTCTTCGGCGAGCTTCTGGATCGCGGTGCCGAGCTTCTCCTGGTCGGACTTGGTCTTCGGCTCGATGGAGACGTTGATGACCGGGTCCGGGAAGCTCATCGACTCGAGCACGATGGGCGCGCTCGGGTCGCACAGGGTGTCACCGGTGGTGGTGTCCTTGAGCCCGATCATCGCGTAGATGTGTCCGGCCCAGGCCTCGTCGACCGGGTTCTCCTTGTTGGCGTGCATCTGGAAGAGCTTGCCGATGCGCTCTTTCTTGCCCTTGGTGGCGTTGAGCACCTGGGTACCCGCACTGATGTGACCGGAGTACACCCGCACGAAGGTCAGCTTGCCGAAGAACGGGTGCGCGGCGATCTTGAACGCCAGAGCCGAGAACGGCTCGTCGGCACTGGGCTTGCGAGAGAGGATCTCCTCCTCGTTGCCCACCGCGTGGCCCTCGACGCTCGGCACGTCCAGCGGGGACGGCAGGTACGCGATGACGGCGTCGAGCATCGGCTGGATGCCCTTGTTCTTGAACGCCGAACCACAGATCACCGGGTAGTACTCGCGGGCGATCGTGAGCTTGCGGATCGCGCCCTTGATCTCGTCCTCGGAGAGCTCCTCGCCACCGAAGTACTTCTCCAGCAACGCCTCGTCGCTCTCGGCGACGGTCTCGAGCAGCTTCTCGCGGTACTCGGCGGCCTGATCGACGAGATCGGCGGGGATCTCCTCGAAGGTCGGCTCCGCACCGATCTCGACGGTGCCGCGCCAGGTGATCGCCTTCTGGGTGATCAGGTCGACGACGCCGTCGAAGTTGTCCTCGGCACCGATCGGCAGCTGCAGGACGAGCGGCTTGGCACCGAGACGCTCCTCGATGGTGCGCACGGTGAAGAAGAAGTCCGCACCGAGCTTGTCCATCTTGTTGACGAAGCAGATACGCGGCACGTCGTACTTCTCGGCCTGTCGCCAGACCTGCTCGGATTGGGGCTCGACGCCTTCCTTGCCGTCGAACACCGCGACCGCACCGTCGAGCACGCGCAGGCTGCGCTCCACCTCGACGGTGAAGTCGACGTGGCCGGGGGTGTCGATGATATTGATCTGGTTCTTGTTCCAGAAACAGGTCACCGCAGCGGAGGTGATGGTGATCCCCCGCTCCTTCTCCTGCTCCATCCAGTCCGTCGTCGAGGCGCCGTCGTGGGTCTCGCCGATCTTGTAGTTCACACCGGTGTAGAAAAGGATTCGCTCGGTCGCGGTGGTCTTGCCGGCATCGATGTGGGCCATGATGCCGATGTTGCGAACCTTGTTGAGGTCGCTGAGCACTTCCTGTGCCATCAAGTTCCCTTCGGGAAGATTTCGGACTAAAGGCTGTCTTCATTTGTCAGCCCGGGCTCGCTGCGCTCGCCCCCACCCTCGCAGGCTCGGGTGGACTGGCCGGTCGTCGCTTGCGCTCCGAGCGGCCAGTGCCCGGTGTTGAGTTCTTCTACCAGCGGTAGTGCGCGAACGCCCGGTTGGCCTCGGCCATCTTGTGGGTGTCCTCGCGACGCTTCACCGACGCGCCCAGACCGTTGGAGGCGTCGAGCAACTCGTTGGCCAGACGCTCGACCATGGTCTTCTCGCGACGCTGCCGGCTGAAGGTCACCAGCCAGCGCAGGGCGAGGGTGTTGGCACGGTTCGGCTTGACCTCGATCGGCACCTGGTAGGTGGCACCGCCGACGCGGCGGCTCTTGACCTCGAGGGTCGGCTTGACGTTGTCGAGGGCGCGCTTGAGGGTGACGACCGGGTCGGTGCCGGTCTTCTCGCGGGCCTGCTCGAGTGCGCCGTAGACGATGCGCTCGGCGGTCGACTTCTTGCCGTCCAGCAGGATCTTGTTGACCAGCTGGGTGACCAGCGGCGAACCGTAGACGGGATCGTTGATCAGCGGGCGCTTGGGTGCGGGTCCTTTACGTGGCATCGCTTATCAGCTCCCCTTCTTCGCGCCGTAACGGCTGCGGGCCTGCTTGCGGTCCTTGACACCCTGGGTGTCGAGCGAGCCGCGGATGATCCGGTAACGCACACCGGGGAGGTCCTTCACACGACCACCACGCACGAGCACCATCGAGTGCTCCTGCAGGTTGTGGCCCTCACCCGGGATGTAAGCGGTGACCTCGACGGCACTGGTCAGGCGCACACGGGCGACCTTGCGCAGCGCGGAGTTCGGCTTCTTGGGGGTGGTGGTGTAGACGCGGGTGCACACGCCGCGACGCTGCGGGCTTCCCTTGAGCGCTGCGGTCTTCTTCTTCGCAGCCTTGTCATGACGGCCCTTGCGGACCAGCTGATTGATCGTTGGCACTGAGTATTTCTTCCTTTGTCGGCACGTTCGCCCGCACGCGAGGTGGAGCGCTCGATGGTGTTGTCGTCGTGGTTTGTGCTCCGGGCAGGTCGTCGGAATCGGTCGGGACCGGACTTCCGGCGACCTCCACAACTCGCCCCACCAGGGCGTAGACCCTGGTCAGTACAGTTATTGCTACCCCGAGGTCGGGCGTGTCAAACACCCGACAGCGGAATCGCTTGTCAGTCCGGCCACCCCTCGCACGGGCGGGAGTTCCCATGCGAGCTGTCTACCTCCGTCGCCGTCGGCGTAAACCTCGGGCGGCGTGGGCAGGGCACGCGGACTGGCCCGGCTGTTGCCAGGCACCGACGGTCCACTCTACCGATGGGGTTCACACAGGTCAAAAATCGGATCCAGACGGCCAACGCGACCGCAACCCGGGGTGATCGGCAGATGACCGGACGTGGTTGGTCAACCACCTGACCTGCCCGAACATTCCCGCGCGAGGAAATCGGGCACGCCGGCGGGTGCACCGATGGCGGTCGGGCCCCAGCTCCGGAGGTGCTCAATGTCCCAGAAAGGTCTTGAGCATCACGATGACCGCGGCGAGCCCGGCGGCGATCAGTCCGGCGATCAGCATGCGCATGTCGAGTCGATTGCCGCGGACGCGCTCGGTGACGATCGGGACCGAGGCGATCCGGATCACGATGACGCAGCCGGACACCAGCTGGGCGACCTGCGTCGGGATGAGGTCGTGGTACCCGAGGGCCAAGATGATGGCGGGCCAGATCGCCGACGACATGATGGGCACGGCGTCGCGCAGCTCGTCGAGGATTTCGCGGCGCAGGTCGGGGCGTTCGGCTTCGCCGTCGTTCACCTCGGCGCCCTCATCCACCCCGTCGGCGGCGCGATTACCGCTCGTGCTCTCGTGCGCCTCCGGGATGTTGGCCCACGCGAGCAGATCCGCGAAGATGTGCGCGATGTAGGTGGTCAGCCCGGTGCCGAGCACGATCAGCACCGCATGTCCCTCGTAGATGTCGCCGGCCGAGGCGAGGACGATCGCCGCCAACACCAGCAGGTTGCCGTAGACGTACGCAGAGAGCCGTGAGGCCGCCCGAGCGGGCGGCAGCGGTCCGCCGCGGCGCGCGGTGAGGGCGCCGTACCACTGTGGGTGCCGACGGGCATCGTTGGCGGCGCCCGTCCCGGCGTCGTTCACGAGGAGGCCCGGCCCGGGCCGACGTCCTTGGCCTGCGGCAACGACACCTTCGACGATCCGCGGCGCGCCGGATTGGACGGCGGCGGAACCATCGGTCCGATGTCGCCGTCGGGGGCGTCGTCGAGGTCGACGATGACCGGTGCGTGATCGCTCGGCTTGGACCCCTTGCGCGCGGCGCGGTCCACCCACGCCGCGGCCACCCGGGGTGCGGTGTCGGCGCCGGCGAGGATCAGATCGATCCGCATGCCGAGATCCTTGTGGAACATTCCGGCACGGTAGTCCCAATAACTGAAGACGCGTTCGGACGGCCACCGGGTGCGCACCACGTCGGTCAGGCCGAGACCCTCCAGACCTGCGAGCGCCGCGCGCTCGGGTTCGGTGACGTGGGTGTGGCCCTCATAGGCCTTGGGGTCGAACACATCGGCGTCGGCGGGCGCGATGTTGATGTCGCCGCACAGCATCGTCGTGGCCGCCTCGGGCGCGACCACTTCCCGGAGCCGGTCGAGCCACGCGAGCTTGTAGCGGTAGTGATCGGAGTCGGGCTCGCGGCCGTTGGGTACATAGAGGGAGTACACGCGCACTCCCCCGCAGATCGCCGACACCGCACGCGCCTCGGGCGCCGACTCGGGGTCGGGATAGCCTGGCGCACCGGCGAATCCGCGGCGCACCTCGGACAGACCGACCCGGGACAGGATCGCGACCCCGTTCCACTGCCCCTGCCCGACGTGCACGAACTCGTAACCGCGGTCGGTGAATTCGGGCCCGAGGACGGTGTCGAAGACGTCGTCGGAGAGTTTGGTCTCCTGCAGGCACACCACATCGGGGCGCCGCTCATCCAGCCAGGGCAGCAGCCGGGGAATCCGCTGTTTCACCGAGTTCACGTTCCAGGTCGCCACACGCATGCGACCACGGTATCGCCGGTGCACGTCGCGCTCGCGGCATCCCACCCCGCAGATCCGATCCGCCGAATGGAGGACCGAGCACGTGACCACCACAGGTCGGGTGTGACATCGTCAATCACAGACCCGGTCGATCACCGACCCGCCATCCGAGCAAGGGCACGAGACCATGACATTACGAGTCGGCTCGACCTTCGCCGGATACACCGTGCTCGCCCCGCTCGGCGCCGGCGGCATGGGCGAGGTCTACCTGGTGGAGCATCCACACCTGCTGCGGCGGCAGGCGTTGAAGGTCATCTCGCGCCTCGGGGCGGGTAACGACGAGTTCGCGCGACGCTTCCTCCACGAGGCCCGCACTGCCGCCGCCGTGGACCATCCGGGCATCATCACGGTGCACGACTTCGGGATCGTCGACGAGACACCGTGGTTCACGATGAGTTACATCGACGGCGCCGACCTGAGCGCCGCAGACCTCACGCCCGACGAGGTCGTGCACATCGTGGGCCGCGTCGCCGACGCCCTCGACCACGCCCACCATCAAGGAGTGGTGCACCGCGACATCAAGCCCGCGAACATCGTCGTCACCCGCGCGGCATCGACCCAGGAGATCGACCGGGTGATCGTCCTGGACTTCGGGATCGCCAAGCTCGCCGGCGGCGACGCCACACCACTGACCGCAACCAACGCCATCATCGGCACCCTGGCCTACTGCGCGCCCGAGATCATCGAGGGCGGCGCGGCGACCGCACTCTCGGACCAGTACTCCCTGGCGTGCACGGCCTATCAGCTCCTCACCGGCACCACACCGTTCCACGCGGCCGAGCCCGCCGCTCTGATCCGCGACCATCTCGCCCGACCCGCCCCCGCTCTCGGCCTCGCACATCCCGACCTCGCAGGGCTCGATGCGGCCTTCGCCACCGCCCTGGCCAAACACCCCGAGGATCGCCACCGCGACTGCCGATCGTTCGCCGCCGCGCTCGTCGCGTCGAGCACTGCCGCAAGAAGTACCGCCACAACGAGCACTGCCACAACGAGCACCATCGCGACTCCGGACCCGACGACGACCGCGCTGCCCCGAGTGCCCCACACCCAGTGGCGCACTCGACCACCGCGTACCCCACCGCCTCGAACCCCGCCCCCGCGCACTCACCCCACCACCGACGAGCGCACAGTCGCCCGGGCCCGAGCGCTCGCTCCGATCCCACCGGCGCCGACTCCGCCCACTTCGATACCGCCCCCGCCGCCCGGTCCCGCACGACGCACCCGCGGAACCACCGCCACGCTCTGCGCCGCGATCCTTGCCCTTGCCGGCGCCGCAATGATCGCCGGAAGTCTGCTCGGCTGGGCGACGATCTCGTTCACCGACACCACCGGCCTGCAACGGAGTTACACCATCAGCGGACTCGGCACCGTCGGCCACGGTGGTGCTGCGGGCGACTTCGATCCGCTCTCCGTCGCGCACTACACCGCAGCGGGCGCGCCGACGGTCATCTGCGGCGCGATATTCGTGCTCGCCGCCGGCGCGCTCTGTGTGCGCCGTCTGGTGATCGTCGGCGCACTGACAGGTGTCGCCGCAGGCGGGGCCGGTGCATTCTTCGCCGCACGCGCGATCCGCGACCCGTGGCGCGCGGTCGCCTCGACCGATCCCTCACTCACCCCGTTTCGGCAGTGGCTCCCCCCCGCCCCCCCCC
>NZ_MVPX01000037.1:0-3087 GCF_002043085.1 Gordonia sp. i37
GGACTTTTTCCCTCGCTCGGCGATGGCTGGATTCGCTTCGATCCGCAGGCCGGGATGGTGATCCCGGACTCGGTGGCCTCCGCGGTGTCCCGCGGATTCCGACAGCTCGGAGCGTCGGCGCGGGGCCGGTATCCGGCGGCGCGGGAGACCGCCGAAGCCCTCGACGGGGCCCGCCGGGCCATCGCCGATCTGGTGGCCGGGCAGGCCTCCGGCGTGGTGCTCGGACCCTCGCGTTCGGTGTTGCTGTGGACGCTCGCCGAGGCGATCAACCCCAACACATGGCTGACGGGCAACGTCGTCGTCAGCCGCCAGGACGACGAGCCGAACATCCTGCCATGGGTGCGCGTCGTCGACCGCGTCGGTGGCACGCTGCGGTGGGCCGAGATCGACGTCGAGACCGGAGAATTGCCGGCCTGGCAGTACGACGATCTGATCGACCGGCACACCGCTGTCGTCGCCGTTCCCCTGGCCTCGTCGACGCTGGGCACCCTCACCGATGTCGGCGACATCGCCGCGCGGGCGCGGGAGGTTGGCGCGATGGTCGTCGTCGACGCGTCGAGTGCCGCGCCCTACCTTCCGCTCGACATCGACGAACTCGGCGCCGACGTCGTCGTCGTGTCCGCCGAACGGTGGGGTGGGCCGCGGATGGCGGCGATGGTCTTCGCCGAGCCGCGCGCGATCGACCGGTTGAACACGATGTCATCGGATCCGCATGCGGTGGGGCCTGAGCGCCTCGAGATCGACGAGCATCAGGGCGCTCTGCTCGCCGGTCTGGTGGCTTCCGTCGAGCATCTCGCGGGTCTCGACGAGACTGCGCTGGGTAAGCGCCGGCGACGGCTGACTACTGCTCTCGATGGCGTCAACGAATACCTGCAGCGGCTCGGTTTCTACCTCATCAACTCGCTTGACCAGCTCAATCACGTGTCGGTGATCGGCAAGAGCGATAGTCGGGTGCCGTTGGTCAGCTTCGCCGTCGACGGAGTCGGGGCCGATACCGTGGTCCGCAGGCTCGCCGACAACGGGATCTGTGCGCTCGCCGACCTGCCGAGCCGTGCGCTTGCCCGGATGGGTGCCGGCGATTTCGGAGGAGCTGTCACCGTCGGGCTCGGGCCGTATTCGACACCCTACGAAGTCGATCATCTCGTGCGGACACTCGGTTCGCTGGCGTGAAGTGGACAACTTTTGTCGGTCGCCTGACCCACTGAGTTAGTAAGTTCTGCTCTGGTGCACTATTTTGTGGAAAGTGAACACCGAGGAGTCCGCGCGGCTGTCCGACGCTGAGTTGGTCGTGTGGAGCGCTTTCGTCGACGGGGGCTGGGCCCTGATGGCCGAGGTGACCGCGGGCTTCAGCGCCGCGGGGGTCTCGGTCAATGACATGCGGGTACTCGAGATTATCGCCGCCCGGGAGTCGATCGGGATCAGTGAGATCGCCGCGGCCATGCATGCCGGCGTGAGCACGGTGTCGCGCGTGGTCGCCCGCCTCATCGACGACGAAATCCTCGAACGCGTGCACTCCCGCTCAGATGCCCGGCACCGACTGGTCCGCCTCACCGACCACGGACGGGCCCAACTGCGCGCACAGCTCGACATCCGCGACGCGGTGGTCCGTAAGCATGTCATCGAGGTGCTCACCACCGAGGAGTTCGAGTCCCTCCGCCGCATCTTCGGCAAGATCCGCGACGGTTCCTCGGCCGGACCGTGTGCGGACGGTCTCGACTGAACCGTCAGTCTTACGCACTGGGGTGATCGGTCCGGGGTGGTCAGTCTGTGGTCACGCGCAGTAGGACCTTGCCGATCGCCTCGCCGCTGTCGAGGCGGTCGTGCGCTGCCGCGGCGTCGTCGAGGCCGTAGACGCTGTCGATGACCGGCAACACCTTGCCCGCCTCGATCAGTGGCCAGGTCACCGTTCGCGTGTGCGTGACGATCTGGGCCTTGCCGCCGTCCCCATCGACCGGTCGGGATCGCAGCGTCGTCCCGATCACCGACGCGCGTTTACCCATCAGCGCGGCGATCGACAATTCGGCCTTGGTGCCGCCCTGCATGCCGATGATGACCAGGCGGCCGCCGGTGCGCAGCGCGGAGATGTTCTGCGCCAGATACTTTGCGCCGATGATGTCGAGAATGACGTCGGCGCCTCCGCTTTCGGTGATCACCTCCACGAAATCGTCTGTGGCGTAATTGATCAGGATGTCGGCACCAAATCCGGCGCATCGATCGAGCTTGGCCGCGGTACGTGCGGTGACGGCGACGCGGGCGCCGAGTGCGTGGGCGAGCTGGATGGCGTGGGTGCCGATACCGCTCGATCCGCCGTGGACGAGGAGCAGTTCACCAGCTCGCAGACCCCCGGCCTCGACGACGTTGGAGACCACCGTGCACGCCACCTCCGGTAGCGCCGCGGCGTCGGCGAGAAGAACCCCGGCCGGGACCGGCAACACCTGCGCCGCGGGAACGGCCACCCTCTCGGCGTATCCGCCGCCGGCGAGCAACGCGCACACCTCGTCGCCGACCGACCAGCCCGTCACGCGTGCCCCGACCTCGCTGATCCTGCCCGAGACCTCGAGCCCGAGGGTCTCCGGTGCGCCGGGCGGCGGCGGATAGTTGCCGCGACGCTGGAGCAGATCAGCGCGGTTCACCCCGGCCGAGACGACGTCGATGACGACCTCGCCGAGGTCTGCGACCGGATCGTCGATGGTGGACACGGACAGATCGCATGACGAAGAAACGGTGACGGCACGCATGACCCGATCGTGGCACAAGGAGGCCACCGTGCGCGGTCGGTGCTGGTAGGCGCGCTGGGTGCACGGGCCGCGTCCACCAGCTGACGCCGCGTCGAGAGATCGGTGACGAGCCGTGAGCCGATTCGGCCCGGTGTTTGGTCCTCACGTACCCTCTTCGGCAGGGAAGCGTGGCAGAGCGGCCGAATGCACTCGCCTTGAAAGCGAGCGTGGGTAAAACCACCGGGGGTTCAAATCCCTCCGCTTCCGCGGTGTGATGAGTCGCGACATCGTTGACATACGGTGTCGTGGGGTTGACCCCGTTTCCCGGACATCTTGATGGCCAGTGTGAGGCTGGCGGGAGAGGATGCAG
>NZ_MVPX01000370.1:0-2166 GCF_002043085.1 Gordonia sp. i37
GAGGAGCATGACAGGAACGACGAGCGTGACAGGATTGCGTCATGTCGGAATTCCCCGTCCTGTCCCGGATCGACGAACGCCTCTGGTGGATTCGACTCCTGCGGTTGGGCTTTGCGGCCCTGGGTGTGGCGGCGTTGATCCTGCTGCCGATCCGGCAGGCCGACGTCGCCGGTTTCACCCTCGGTAACTACCTGAGCTACTTCACCGTGCTGTCGAACATCGCCGCCGTCTGCGTGTTGACGATCGGCGCCGTATTCGCCCCGGAATCCGTTGTGTGGCAATGGGTCAGGGGCGCAGCCACCACATGCATGGCGATCACCGGGATCGTCTACGCACTGCTGCTCTCGGGTATCGACGTGAACCTGAACATCGAGTGGATCAACTCGGCGCTGCACCGTGTCCTGCCGCTGGTCCTGCTCGTCGACTGGATCGTGGTGCGACCGCGCCGCCTGCCCGCGTGGAGTTGGTGGAGTTGGTTGGCGATCCCCCTGGTCTACGGCGTGTACACGCTCACCCGGGGCACGGTCGTCGACTGGTATCCGTATCCGTTCATCGACCCGCGCGCACAGGGCTACCTGTCGATGACGATGTCGATGATCGTCATCGTCTTCGGGATGGCCGGGCTCGCGTTCGCGGTGTCCTGGCTCGGGACGCGGCTGCCGTGGCGAACGGCCGAATCCACCGGGTGACGGACACCCCACCAGCACTGGACCTCCCGAGGGCGGACCGGCGCCTTTCGCGTGCACCCCGACATGTGCCATCGTTGTGACCATCGACACAACAGCGGCAGCGCACCCCGATCCCCGCCATCGGACTCCCGGCCGACAGGTCATCGCAGCGTCCTGGCGGCGATCAGCGATGTCCGGAATCCGCCCCGACAGCGACGTACTGCCCGCGCCGGTCGACATCTCGTCGGCCGACCCGCTCCTCGACGCCGCCCGGCCCGTCCTCGACGACGCCGCCTCGCGGATCGTCGGCAGCGAGATGTCGCTACTGCTCGTCGACCACGAATGCCGCATGGTCTCCCGCGTCACCGGCGGCACCACCATCGAGCGCGCACTCGACGGCGCCGGCGCGGCCAGCGGGGTGCCCTTCGGCGAAGCCGCGGTCGGCACCACCGCGCTCGGCACGCCCGCCGAGATCCGTCGCGGCGTGATGGTCAACGGCTCCGAGCACTACCTCGAGAAGTTCAAGCGACTCAGCTGCTTCGGTCAGCCGATCATCCACCCGGCCACCCGACGCCTCGTGGGCAGTCTGTGCATGACCGAGGTCGCCGACAACACCAACCCGTTGGCGGTGCCGTTCGTCAACGGGATCGTCGCCGACATCGCCGATCGGCTCCTCGATCGCTCCCGCTCACATCAACGACGGGTGCTCGACGCGTTCCAGCGCGCCGCCCCGCGCCGCGACGTGGCGGTCGCCGCCATCGGTGACGACATCCAGCTCACCAATACCCTTGCCGCCGAACTACTCTGCGCATCCGACTTCGGCGCGCTGCGGGCCGTGGTGGCCGACCCGGCGCTGCACCCGACCACCCTGTCCCTGACCCTGGCCGGCGGGACCGCCGTGGAGATCCTCGTCGAGCCGGTGGCGGGGACCCATGGTGCGGCACTGTTCCATCTGCGGCCGCTGACCGTCGGAGCCACCTCGCCCCCCACACCCGCACGCCCGGCATCGGTGGCCGCGGGCATCGCGATCACCGGTGAGCCGGGTACCGGACGCAGCACGACGGCCCGCTCGCTGGCCGCCGACCTCGGCGGTGATCACCGACCCCCGATCGTCGTCGACGTCGCCGACGCCCTCATCGACGGCGCCGCGCCGGACATCGCGGCGGTGCTCGCGCGGAGTCGCGCGGAGTCGGTGGCGCTGGTCGTCGACGGCGCCGAACTCCTCGACGACCGGTCGCTGACGCTGCTCCGCCATGCCGCGGGCCGGGCCACATCGGCCGCGCCGGTGATCGTGGTGACCGGTCCGCCGGCGCAACTCGGCGCCGGGGCGGCGGCTCTCATCGGGCATTGCCCGCGACGGGTGGACCTGCCGCCGCTGCGCCAACGCAGCACCGAGCTCGCCGCGATCGCCAGCGGCATCGTCGCCGACCTCGCGCCGGACGCCGCACTGTCGAGCGGGGCCACCGACTGCCTGCTCAGTCAGGAGTGGCTGGGGGAC
>NZ_MVPX01000371.1:0-34468 GCF_002043085.1 Gordonia sp. i37
ACGAGCCGCGCCGCGCACCTCGCCGGCCGCGAACAGGCCGAGCGACAGGCGATCATCGACGCGCTGGAACACTGCTCGCACAACAAGGTTCAGGCCGCCCGGGAACTCGGGATCTCCCGGACCACGCTGTACGCGCGGATGCGGGCACTCGGGATCTGAGCCAGAACACCACACACATATTCCGGGGAACGTCGGCCTACCCGGTGATCGCGCTCCCGCCGTTGCGCAGGGCGTGACGAGCGAGGACCGTGATGAGATCGGTTTGGGTCACGATGCCGACGATGGCCGGCCCGTCGAGCACCGGCACCGCGTCACAGCCACGTTCGGCGAGCTGGGGTAGCAACGCGGCGATCGGCGTATCCCGATGTACCACCGGCAGATCCGTGGTCATGATGTCGGTGGCACACACCTCCGGAGCGGCGAACACCTCCGGAGCGGCAAACTCCTCCGGGGTGCCGCGCACCTCCGGAACTGTCGGGGTGAGCCCGGACTCGATGAGATCGATCTGGAACACCACCCCCGCGTACGCACCGTCGGCACCGACGACCGGCAGCGAGGTGAACCCGTGCTCACCGAAGAGATGCGCGAGTTCCGCGCGACCGGTTCGGGGAGCGACCGTCACGAGATCCCGGGACATCACCGACCCCACCACCTCCGGACCGGCGACGTGCCCGGCCGCCTGCAGTTCGGCGGCGCCGACCAGCCGGGCGAGGTCGGCGACGCCGAGGTTCAGTGACTGCTGATAGCGCGCCAGGATGTCGGTGAGTTCGTCCTCCCGGAGTCCCACCCGTTCGGCGGGGTCGGCGATCGGATCGAACTGCCGGAACGGGTAGCGACGCCCGGTGAGCCGACCGAATGCCACGGCGGTCACCACCAGCAGCACGGCGCCGACGGCGACCGGTGCCAGGGCGAAACGGAATCCGAGTTCACGCACGGTGTCGGGCGCCAGAGCCGCACTCATCGCCACCGCACCCGCGGGCGGATGCACTGCCCGGCACAGGATCATCGCCGTGACGGCCGCCCCGACCGCCAGCGCCACCCGCACCGCGGGCTCATCGACGACGAGCGTGATCCCGACGCCGACCACCGCCGAGACAACGCTGCCGACGACGACCGCCCACGGCTGGGCGAGTGGGCTGTTGGGCGCGGCGAACACGAGCACCGTCGTCGCACCGAACGGTGCGATGAGATACATCCCGAGGTGCAGATCCACCCCGGAGGACAGCATCACGACGCCGAGCACGCCGAGACCGAGACACGATCCGAGCCCTGCGCGCAACGCCTCACGCGGCGAACCCGCGCCGGTCGCCGGCCCGAGCCCGTGCGCAGCTCGCCCGAGGGCACCGGTGATCCTCGACAGCATCGTCGACCTCCCGGGATGAGGTGGGGTGTGAACCAATCACGCTAGGTCAGCGGCGCCCGGGCGCCGATGTCGGCACCTGTACAGCACGGTGTTCAGTTTCTGTACATCTCGACCGACCCATGCGGTGGCAGAAATAGAAGCAGGACCGAATATGACCCCCGTCACAACTGATCCGTCATTGATGACACCGCCATGTTCGCCCCCTTCCTTCATCACTGAGTCGAGCAGGAGCCCTCATGACCGCCGTCGCAACCGACCTCCTCCCCCGGGTACGGGATTTCATCTCGTCGGAGAAGAAGATGCTGATCGGGGGTGAGTGGGTGTCGGCGGAGTCCGGGCAGACGTTCGAGACCATCGATCCCGCCACCGCCCGCCCCATCACCAGCGTCGCTCACGGCGGTGCCGCCGACATCGATCGCGCGGTGCGCGCGGCCCGTGCCGCGTTCGACGAGGGCGCGTGGGTCCGGATGAAGCCCAACGAGCGGGAACGTCTGCTGTGGCGGGTGGGTGACATCCTCACCGAACGCGCCGAGGAATTCGGCCAGCTCGAGGCGCTCGACAACGGCAAGGCCGCGACCATCGCCACCGCCGTCGACACCAACTGGTCGGCCGACATCTTCCGCTACAACGCGGGTCTGGCCACCAAGATCACCGGCTCGACCGTGAACGTGTCGATGCCGTTCGTCCCGGGCGGCGAGTTCCACGCGTACACCCTGCGCGAGCCGGTCGGTGTCTGCGGACTCATCGTGCCGTGGAATTTCCCGCTGCTCATGGCGGCGTTCAAACTGGCACCCGCACTCGCCGCCGGCAACACCGTGATCCTCAAGCCGGCCGAGCAGACCCCGCTCACCGCCCTGCTGCTCGGTGAGGTCTTCCAGGAGGCGGGCTTCCCGCCCGGTGTGGTCAACATCGTCACCGGTTTCGGCGATGCGGGCGCTGCACTCTCGGCACACGACGACGTCGACAAGATCGCCTTCACCGGTTCGACCGAGGTCGGCAAGAAGATCGTCGACGCCGCCAAGGGCAACCTGAAGAAGGTCTCGTTGGAACTCGGCGGCAAGAGCCCCAACATCGTGTTCGCCGACGCCGACTTCGAGAAGGCCGTCGCCGGGTCGGTGGCCGCGTGGATGTTCAATCACGGCCAGTGCTGCGTCGCCGGTACCCGCCTGTTCGTCGAGCGCCCCATCTTCGACGACTTCACCGCCGCGGTCGCCGAGGCCGCATCGCAGGCCAAGATCGGGCCGGGTCTGGACCCCACCACCGAGCTCGGACCGCTGGTCAGCCAGGAGCAGTTCGATCGCGTCTCGGGGTATCTCGCGGCCGGCCTCGCCGACGGAGCTCGCGCATTGACCGGCGGAAAGCGTTGGGGCAATGAGGGGTTCTTCATCGAGCCGACCGTCTTCGTCGACGTCGAACCGGACTTCTCGATCGTGCGCGAGGAGATCTTCGGTCCCGTCGTCGCCGCCCTGCCCTTCGACGCCGACACCGGTGTCGCCGCGGCGGCAAACGATTCCATCTACGGCCTGGCCGCCGGGATCTGGACCCAGGACCTGTCCAAGGCCCACAAGACCGCCCGGGCGATCAAGGCCGGCTCGGTGTGGGTGAACCAGTACAACGGCTTCGACACCGCGATGCCCTTCGGCGGTTACAAGCAGTCCGGATGGGGCCGCGAGCTCGGCGGCTCGGCGATCGATCTGTACACCCAGACCAAGGCCGTCAACGTCGCCCTGTGAGAGTTCCACGCTGTGACAGTTCCGCTCTCTCCCAACACTTTTCTCCATGATCAATTCTCATCACTCACATAGGAGTAGTCGATGACCATCACCACCAAGGCCGCCGTCCTCACCGGCCCGGGCAAACCGTTCGAACTCGTCGAACTCGACCTCGAGGAGCCCCGCGAGGGTGAGGTACTCATCAAGTACACCGCTGCGGGACTGTGCCATTCCGACCTGCACCTCACCGACGGTGACCTGCCGCCGCGCTATCCCATCGTGGGCGGTCACGAGGGTTCGGGCATCATCGAGGCGGTCGGGCCCGGCGTCACCAAGGTCAAGGTCGGCGACCACGTGGTCTGCAGCTTCATCCCCAACTGCGGCACCTGCCGCTACTGTTCGACCGGCCGGCAGAACCTCTGCGACATGGGCGCCACCATCCTGGAGGGCTCCATGCCCGACGGATCGTTCCGATTCCATTCCGGCAAGGACGATTTCGGTGCGATGTGCATGCTCGGCACCTTCTCCGAGCGGGCCACCATCAGCCAGCACTCGGTGGTCAAGGTCGACGACTGGCTGCCGTTGGAGAAGGCGGTCCTCGTCGGCTGCGGCGTCCCGTCGGGCTGGGGCACCTCGGTCTACGCGGGCGGGGTGCGCGCCGGCGACACCGTCGTCATCTACGGCATCGGCGGCCTGGGCATCAACGCCGTGCAGGGTGCGGTGTCGGCCGGCGCCAAGTATGTCGTCGTCGTCGATCCGGTTGCGCTGAAGCGGGATACGGCCATCAAGTTCGGGGCGACGCATGCCTTCGCCGACGCCGAGGAGGCCGCGGCCAAGGTCAATGAGCTGACCTGGGGCCAAGGCGCCGATCAGGCTCTGATCCTCGTCGGCACCGTCGACGAACAGGTCGTCTCGAGTGCGACCGCGGTCATCGGCAAGGGCGGCACGGTGGTCATCACCGGACTGGCCGACCCCACCAAGCTCACCGTGCACGTCTCCGGCACCGACCTCACGCTGAATCAGAAGACCATCAAGGGGTCGCTGTTCGGCTCGGCCAACCCGCAGTACGACATCGTCAAACTGCTGCGCCTCTACGACGCCGGGCAGCTCAAGCTCGACGAACTGATCACCACCACCTACACACTCGATCAGGTCAACGAGGGCTACCAGGATCTTCGCGACGGCAAGAACATTCGCGGAGTGATCATCCACGACAGCTGAGTGATTCGGCGTCCACCGACCCGACCCGGACGCACCACGCCCCCGCTGGTGCGTCCGGGTCGTTCCATGTCGGTGACCGTCGAGCCCTGGGTACGCTGATCGCGTGATCAGTCCGGGAACGCTCGCCGCGGTGCGCACCGAACTCGGCAGAATCCGGACCAATCCGACCGACACGCTGCTGATGCTCGCCTTCAACTCGGCGATGGTGTTGGTCCTGTGGTTCGCGCTCCCGCGAACCTGGTTCTTCACCTTCACCGGCCCCGAGGGCCTTCCGTACGCACTCGCCGGCTGGATGTACGCCGACGTGTGCGCCACCAACGTGCTCGCCCCCGACCGCGAGCGGGTGTTGTCGAGTCTCGACGACCCGCGTGCGTTCGCCGAACTGTTGCGCTCCAAGGCCTTGGGGCTGTGGTTACTGGTCGGACCGGCGTGCGCGACGCTCGCGATCATCATCTCGCTCGTGTGGAATCGCAGTTGGCAGTTCACCACCGAGGTGGTCCTCGCCGTCGCCGTCGTTCCCCTTGGGGCCCTGGCGATGACGAGCCTGGTGGGCATCATGTTCCCCTACCATCTGCGGTCCCTGCGCTGGCGGTGGGAACACCGCCGACAGTTCAAGCAGGTCATCCTGCGGTGGCTCGTCCTGTTGGTCCTGCCCTACACGCTCTATCCGGTCGCCTTCGGGTTGATCGTCGCGCTGCCGGTGACGATCTGGCGTCTGTCCCGGCGCCTCGGATGGGACCGCGACCTGTCCACCATCGACTTCCTCGTCTGTGTCACGATGGCCGTGATCATCACCGCGCTGATGTGGACGCTGGCGCATCGCTTCGCGGTCGGCTGGGTTCGCCGCCACCGCGAGCGGGTGCGCGAGTACCTGCTCGACGTCGAGCGGGGTTGAGCCCGGTCGACGATTTCCAGCACCCGGTCGACGGAATCGGGCGCCCGCTCGGCGCAATTCAGTTCGGGGTGCGCAGTTCAGTTCGGGGTCTGCAGGGCCGCCGAGACCATCTCGGTCCATGCGGCGACGACCTGCGCACGTCGTGCGGAGTCGTCGGAGAGGGTGTCGGCCAGACCGAGGCCGCGGGCGAGGTCGAGGGTGACCTGCGCGATCCGGTGCACCCGCGGATCGGTGCCGTCGGGATCGAGCATCGAGGTGGTCATGCGGTGCGCCGCGTGGGCGAACTTGTCCTCCATCGGCAGGATCAGTCGACGCAGTGCCGGATCGGACGCGGCAGCGGCCCACACCTGCAGGGCCGCCTTGAACACGGTGCCGGTGTACAGCTCGACGGCCCGGTCGATCGCGGCGGATACCCTCGCGTTACCCTCCGGCAGTTCGGCTTTGGCCGCAGACGCCGATTCGGTCATGTCCTCGAAGATCTGCTCGAGTGCGGCGGTGATCAACGCCTCCCGCGTCGGGAAGTGGTGTTGCGCCGCGCCTCGGGACACCCCGGCGCGCTCGGCGACGGCCGCCACCGTGGCCGCCGACCACCCGTCACGGGCCAACGCGTCGATGGTCGCGTCGAGCAACCGTTCCCGGGTCAGCCTCGAGCGCTCCTGCTGTGGTTCGCGCGGACCGGCCGCCCGTGCCCCCGCGGTCACGGCGCCCGGCCGTCGGTGAGATCCCATGGGGGACGCCGTTTCGACAGAAACGCCGTCATGCCCTCCCGCGCCTCGTCGCTGCCGAACAACGCCGCCGACTCGGCTGCCCGCCGCTGCGCGTCGCGGTCGAAGACCGCCAGGATCGGCGCCGTGGTGAGTTCCTTCGACGCGGCCAGCCCCTGCGGCGAGGCCTTGCGGATGCCTCTCAGTACCTCCCCGAGTGTGGCGTCGAGGTCGTCGGCACCGTTGTGCGCCTGCGTGATCAGCCCGATGCGTTCGGCGACGGTGGCGTCGAACGTCTCCCCGGTGAGGTAGTAGCGGCCCGAGGAACGTGCGGTCATCTTCGGCAGCAGCACCACCGAGATCACCGACGGCGCCAGCCCCAGCCGGGCTTCGGTGAGCGCGAAACTGCATGCGGGACCGGCGAACACCATGTCGCAGGCGCCGATCAGCCCGAGCCCGCCGGCCCGCACGTGCCCGTCGATGCGGGCGATGACCGGCTTGCGCAGTTCCAGGATCGTGCGGAGCACCCCGAGCATCGCCTCGGTACCGGCCGCCGATGCCTCCTCCACACTCGCACCGCGCACCAGCGCCTCACCGAGATCGGCTCCGGCACAGAACGTGTTGCCGGTGTGGGTGAGCACCACCGCACGCACATCGGGATCACCTCCGGCGTGTGCGAGCCCGTCGAGAAGCTCGCCGACGAGCGCGGTGCCCAGGGCGTTACGATTCGCCGGCGAGTCCAGGGTGAGGGTGGCGATGCCGTCCTCGATCACGAGGTGCACGACTTCGGTTTGCTGATCGGTCACGTCGGGTCTTTCGTCGGCGGTGTCGGTCGGTTCGGTTCGGGTGTGTCGGGTCAGTACGACTTGGGCAGGCCCAGGCTGGTCTGGGACACGAAGTTCAGGATCATCTCACGACTGACCGGGGCGATCCGGGCGATCCGGGCCAGCGAGAGCATCGGCGCCAGGCCGTATTCGGTGGTCAAGCCGTTCCCGCCGAGCGAGTGCACGGCATGATCGACGATTTTCACACACGCCTCGGCCGCGGCGTATTTGGCCATGTTCGCCGGTTCGGCCGCACCCCAGTCGTCGCCCGCGTCGTAGAGCGTGGCGGCCTTCTGCATCATCAGCTTGGCCATCTCCAGCTCGATCTTGCCCTGCGCCAACGGATGTGCGATTGCCTGATGCGCGCCGATGGGGGTCTTCCACACGGTGCGGTCGGTGACGTACTCGACCGCCTTGCCGAGCGCGAAACGTCCCATCCCGATGGCCGATGCCGCGCCCATGATCCGTTCCGGGTTCAGTCCGGCGAACAACTGGCTCAGGGCGGCGTCCTCGGAGCCGACGAGTGCGTCCGACGGCAACCGGACGTCGTCGAGGTAGAGCAGGAACTGCTTCTCCGGGTTCTGCAGTTCCATGTCGATCTGCTTGTACTCGAAGTTGGGTGTGTCGGTCGGCACGATGAACAGCGACGGCTTGAGGTTGCCGGTCTTGGCGTCGGTGGTGCGCCCGACGATGAGGACCGCCTGCGCCTGGTCGACGCCGGAGATGTAGATCTTGCGGCCGTTGAGGATCCAGTCGGAGCCATCGCGACGCGCGGTGGTGGTGATGTGGTGCGAGTTGGATCCGGCGTCGGGTTCGGTGATTCCGAACGCCATGGTGATCGAACCGTCCGCCAGACCCGGCAGCCACCGCTGCTTCTGCTCGTCGGTGCCGAACCGGGCGATGACGTTGCCGCAGATGGCCGGTGACACGACCAGCATCAGCAGGCCGGTACCCGCGGCGGCGATCTCCTCCATCACGATCGACAGCTCGTACATCCCGGCACCGCCGCCGCCGTACTCCTCGGGCAGGTTCACCCCGATGAATCCGAGTTCGCCTGCCTCACGCCACAACTCGTCGGTCTTGCGGCCCTCGCGGGCGCATTCGCGGAAGTACTCCTGGCCGTACTTGCCGGCCAGACCGGCGACCGCTGCGCGTAGTTCGGCCCGCTCGGGGCTTTCGATGAAACTCATGGCGTGTTCCCCTCGGTGGATTCGATCGGTGTGACGGTGGTGTCGGTGCTGGTGTCTTCTGGGCCGGTGTTGTCTGGGCTGATGTCTTCTGGGCCGGTGTCATCGGGGCCCGTCTCCTCGCCGATGACGGCGAGGACGTCGCCGACCGCGAGCTGGCGGCCGGGTTCGACGGCCAGCGTGGTGACGACGCCGTCGGCGGGTGCGGAGACGGTGTGCTCCATCTTCATCGCCTCCAACCAGATCAGCGGTTGTCCGGCGGTGACCCGATCCCCTTCGGCGACAGCCACTCTGATCACCGCACCCGGCATCGGCGCCAACAGTGAGCCCGGACGTTGCACCGCCGTGGGATCGATGAAGCGCGGCGCGCGGCGCAGATGCACCGACCATCCGGGTCCGTCGACGAAGACCTCGTCCTGATCCGCTCCGGTCCGATCGGCCCCGTCGCGGTACCGGGCCACGCGCAGTTCGCGTCGTAGTCCGGTGCGGTCGGCGAGCACAACGGCTTCGGGTGTGGCCGTGAGCACCGACAGCCCCGGTGTATCCGGCAGCTCGATACCGTTGCGGCCGTGGCGGTATCGGACCCGGACCTCGGTGTCGTCGGCGCGCAGGTAGGTCTTGGTCTGATACCCCGAGGCCATGTTGCGCCACCCACTGGGCAGACTCGCCTGCACCCGGGCGCCAGCGCGGTTGGCTGAGGCATCGGCCAGTGCGGCCGCGATCCCCGCCATGGCCACCTCGTCGGCGCCGGCCGACGGTGCTGCCAGCGTGTCGAGGCCGACGGTGTCCAGATAGGCGGTGTCGGTGAGCCCGGACAGGAAGGTGGCATCGCGCAGGATGTTGACCAGCAGGTCGCGGTTGGTGATCGGACCGTGGATCGTGGCGTCGGCCAGTGCTCCGGCCAGCATCGCCGCCGCCCGCCCCCGGGTGGGCGCCCACGCGATGACCTTCGCCAGCATCGGATCGTAGAAGGTGGAGATCTCCGAGCCGCCGGCGATCGACGAGTCGACACGCACACCGGGCCGCAGCAGCGGCCCGAAAGTGCTTGCGGCACGGATATCGAAAGCGTGTACCCGCCCGGACTGCGGCTGCCACCCGGCGGCGGGGTCCTCGGCGTAGAGACGCACCTCGATCGCCGCACCGGTGGCGCGTGGCGCCTGGACGTCGAGGTGATCGCCCATCGCGATCCGCAGCTGCCACTCGACGAGATCGGTGCCCGTGGTCAGTTCGGTCACCGGATGTTCCACCTGCAGGCGGGTGTTGGTTTCCAGGAAGTAGAAGCGACCGGACTCGTCGGCGAGGAACTCGACGGTTCCGGCGCCGGTGTAACCGATCGCCTCGACCGCGGTTCGGGCTGCGGCATAGAGCTTCTCACGCATCGCCTCGCCCACCCGCTCGACGAGCGGGGCCGGCGCCTCCTCGACCACTTTCTGATGGCGGCGCTGGATCGAGCATTCCCGCTCTCCGACCGCCCACACCGCACCGTGGGTGTCGGCGAGCACCTGCACCTCGATGTGGTGTCCGCGTTCGACATACGGTTCGCAGAACACCGTCGGATCACCGAACGCCGATTGGGCTTCGCGTCGGGCGCCCTCCACCTGCTCGGTCAGGTCGGCGAGATCGCGGACGATCCGCATGCCACGGCCACCGCCACCCGCGGACGCCTTGATCAGCAGCGGCAGGTCGGAGTCGGCGACCGCGGCCGGATCGATGTCCCCGAGGACCGGCACACCGGCATCGGCCATCAGTTTCTTGGCGTTGACCTTGGAGCCCATCGCCGAGATCGCCGCGGGCGGCGGTCCGATCCAGATCAGGCCCGCGTCGAGCACGGCCTGGGCGAAGTCGGCGTTCTCCGAGAGGAATCCGTATCCCGGGTGGATCGCGTCGGCGCCCGCGGTGCGGGCGGCGGCAATGATCTGCTCGCCCTGCAGATACGTCTGGGCCGAGGTCGATCCGGGCAACCGGACCGCCACGTCGGCGGCGCGGACGTGCGGTGAGCCGGCGTCGGGGTCGGAGTACACCGCGACGGTACCGATACCCATCGCCCGGCAGGTGGTGAAGACGCGGCAGGCGATCTCGCCGCGGTTGGCGACGAGCACGCGCGAGATGGTGCCGGTCATGTCGTGCTGTACGGTCATGAAAGTCCTCACATCCGGAAGACGCCGAAGTTCGACGTCCCCTCGACGGGTGCACTGTGGATCGCCGAGAGGCTCAGCCCGAGGATCGTGCGGGTGTCACGCGGGTCGATCACCCCGTCGTCGTAGAGCATTCCGGACAGGAACGCCGGCACCGACTCCGCCTCGATCTGCGCCTCGATCATCTGCCGCATCGCCGCATCGGCGGCCTCGTCGACCACACCGCCGCGCGCCTCCGTGGCCGCGCGGGACACGATGGAGATGACCCCGGCCAGTTGCGCTGCGCCCATGACGGCGGATTTCGCACTGGGCCAGGCGAACAGGAACCGCGGATCGTAGGCCCGTCCGCACATCCCGTAGTGCCCGGCACCGTAACTGGCACCCATCAGTACCGACAGGTGCGGGACCTTGGAGTTCGACACCGCGTTGATCATCATCGAACCGTGCTTGATGATGCCGCCGCGTTCGTACTCCTTGCCGACCATGTAGCCGGTGGTGTTGTGCAGGAACAGAAGTGGCGTGTCGGAGCGGTTGGCGAGCTGGATGAACTGGGCCGCCTTCTGCGATTCCTGGCTGAACAACACGCCTTGCGCATTGGCCAGGATGCCGACCGGGTAGCCGTGGATGCGCGCCCACCCGGTGCACAGCGAGTTGCCGTATTCGGGTTTGAACTCGTCGAAGTCGCTGTCGTCGACGATGCGTGCGATCACCTCGCGCGGATCGAACGGGATCTTCAGGTCACCCGGCACGATGCCCAGCAATTCGTCGGCGTCGTAGCGTGGTTCGCGGATCTCGGCAACCGGTGACGGGCCAGATTTGCGCCAGTTCAGGCGGGCGACGATGCGTCGTCCGATGCGCAGCGCGTCCTGCTCGTCGGCGGCGTAGTAGTCGGCCAGGCCCGACTGTCGTGCGTGCAATTGTGCGCCGCCAAGGGATTCGTCGTCGCTGTCCTCACCGGTGGCCATCTTCACCAGCGGCGGGCCGCCGAGGAACACCTTCGACGCGTTCTCGATCATCACCACGTGGTCACTCATCCCCGGCACGTACGCACCGCCGGCAGTGGAGTTGCCGAAGACGATGGCCACCGTGGGGATTCCGGCCGCCGAGAGTCTGGTCAGGTCGCGGAACATCCGCCCGCCCGGGATGAAGACCTCTTTCTGGGTCGGCAGATCGGCACCGCCGGACTCCACCAGGGAGATCACCGGCAACCGATTGGCCAGGGCGATATCGTTGGTGCGCAGTATCTTCCGCAGTGTCCACGGATTGGAGGTACCACCCTTGACGGTGGGATCGTTGGCCACGATCATGCATTCGACACCCTCGACGACCCCGATGCCGGTCACCACCGAGGCACCGACGGTGAAGTCCGAACCGTACGCCGCGAGCGGGCACAGTTCAAGGAATGCCGAATCCTCGTCGACGAGCATCTCGATGCGTTCGCGGGCGATCATCTTGCCGCGCTTGCGGTGTCGTGCGACGTATTTCTCACCGCCGCCGGCGAGCGCCTTGTCGAGTTCGGCCTGCAGGTCGTCGAGTTTGCCGAGCAGACCCTCCCGATTGGCCTGATATGCCTGCCCCGCCGTGTCGAGCGTGGAACGGATCGCCGTCATCGGATGCTTCCCCTCACTGCTGATAACCCAGTCGTTTGGCCGCGAGGCCGGTCAGGATCTCGGTGGTGCCACCGCCGATCCCGATGATCCGCATGTCGCGGTACTGCCGCTCCACCTCGGTGCCGGTCATGTAACCGAGTCCGCCGAAGAGCTGAACCGCCTTGTCGGCCACCCACTGACCGGTCTCCACCGCGGTGTTCTTGGCGAAGCACACCTCGGCGATGAGGTCGTCGCCGGAGGCGATCTTGCGTTCGACGACGGCCCGGGTGTAGGTGCGGGCCACGTCGATCCGCCGGGCCATCTCGGTCAGCGTGTCCTGCACCGACTGTCGCGCGATGATCGGTTTGCCGAAGGTCTCGCGCTGCCGCGCCCAGTCCAGGGTGAGATCCAGGCAACGTTGCGCACTGGCGTAGGCCTGAACCGCCAGCGACGACCGTTCGGTGACGAAGGCCGCGGCGATCTGGGCGAATCCCGAGTTCTCCGGTCCGACCAGGTTCTCCACCGGCACCCGTACGTCGACGAAGGACAGTTCGGCGGTGTCCGAGCAGCGCCAGCCCATCTTGTCGAGTTTGCGGGTGACGGTGAATCCCGGTGTGCCCTTGTCGATCACCAGCAGCGACACGCCGGAGGCGCCGGGGCCGCCGGTGCGGACGGCGGTGACCACGAAGTCGGCGCGCACCGCGGAGGTGATGTAGGTCTTGGCACCGTTGACCACATAGTGATCGCCGTCGCGCTCGGCGCGGGTGGTCAGATGCCCGACGTCGCTGCCGCCGCCGGGTTCGGTGATCGCGAGACTCCCGATCATCTCACCGGCCAGGGTGGGGCGCACCCATCGGTCGATCTGGGCGGGGTCTCCGGCGGCGATCAGGTGCGGCAGGGCGATGCCGTGGGTGAACAGCGATGCGAACACACCACCTGCGGCACCCGCGTAATGCAGTTCCTCGCCGAGGATCGAGGCGTCGACGAGATCGCCGCCACTGCCACCGACCTCCTCGGGTATGCCCAGCCCGAACAGACCGAGTTTCGCTGCCTCCCGGTGGATCTCGCGCGGGATCTCACCGGTCTTCTCCCACTCGTCCTGGGCGGGCAGGACATGACGGGTCACGAAGCCGCGCACGGTTTCCCGCAACGCGCGTCGTTCGTCGCTGTCCCAGAGGTCACTGGTGATCGGCATGTGTTCAGTCCTGACCGGTTGTCGTTGGGCTGGTGGCATTCTCGAGGAATCTCAGTGGGATCGGCACCGGCCGCGAGCGCAGCCACTCCCCCATCCCCTTGGCCTGCGGATCGAAGCGCACGTTGTCGGCGACCCCGCGCCCGAGCACGCCCTCGATGACGAAGTTGACCGCCAGCAGGTTGGGCAGCCGATACCGATGCACGGTGAGGTCGGCGACCTCGGGGAGCAAGGTCGTCAGCAGATCGGTGTCGAGTGTGGCGTCGAGCCACTCGAAATGATCCGGATCACGCACCCACACACCGATGTTCGCGCTGCCACCCTTGTCGCCGCTGCGCGCGCCCGCCAGGGTGCCCAGAGGCATCATCCCGGTGGGCTCGGGGTCGGGTGCGGCGCCGCCGGGCGCACGGTTGACCGGCTCGTCGGCCTCGACCGTCGTGCGCAGCGGACTGGGCTCGATGCGCTCGACCACACCGTCGGGCAACGCAACCCGATGTTCGACGGCCGCTGCGTCGACATATCCGGGTTCGAACACGCCGTAAGGTGAGCCGTGTCCGGGTGGTGCGGTCATGCTGAATCCGGGGTAGCTGGCCAACGCGAGTTCGACTGCGGCCGAGGAGAACGCGCGGCCCACCGTGGCGGCGTCGGGGTCGCGGGCGACACAGCGCAGCAGCGCTGAGGCCTGCTCCTCGGTGGTGGCGTCGTCGCGGTCGAGTCGCGAGAGCTCCCACGTGATCTGTTCGGGCTCGGTGGGCAGGGCCGCGAGGAATTGACTCTTGAACAACTCCGCCTTGGCCTCGATGTCGAGGCCGGTGAGGATCATGGTGATCTCGTTGCGCACACCTGCAAGGTGATTGAGCGAGACCTTGGTGGTGTTCGGCGGCGCCTCACCACGCACTCCGGTGATCGCGACCCGATCGTCCCCCTGCTGGGTGAGGGCGATGGTGTCGAGTCGGGTGGTGACGTCCGGGCCGAGATAACGCGGACCGCCGACCTCGTAAAGCAGTTGTGCGGTCACCGTTCCGACGGTCACCGCACCTCCGGTACCGGCATGTTTGGTGATCACCGAAGAACCGTCGGCGGCGATCTCGGCGATCGGGAAACCCAGATGCCCGGCGCTCGGGGAGTCGGTGAGGCCGAGTTCGGTGAAGAACGCGTAGTTGCCGCCGGTGGCCTGGGCGCCGCATTCGATGACGTGTCCGGCGACGACCGCGCCGGCGAGTGCATCGAGGTCGTCATATCCCCAGTCGAAGGCACTCGCGGCCGGACCGACGGTGAGCGAGGCGTCGGTGACGCGGCCGGTGACGACGATGTCGGCGCCGGCGTCGAGTGCGGTCTTGATCCCGAAGGCACCGAGGTAGGCGTTGGCGGTCAACGGTTTTCCCAGACCCAGTTCGGCGGCCCGGTCGAGGAGGTCGTCGCCGTCGACGAAGGCCACGCCGACGTTCACGCCCACCTTCTCGGCGAGTTCTCGCAGGGCGACGGCGAGTCCGTGCGGATTGAGGCCACCCGCGTTGGACACGATGCGCACGCCCTTGTCGACGGCGAGGCCGAGGCACTCCTCCATCTGACGCAGAAATGTCTTGGCGTAGCCGGTTTTCGGGTCCTTGATGCGATCGCGGCCGAGGATGAGCATGGTGAGCTCGGCGAGGTAATCGCCGGTGAGGTAGTCGAGTTCACCGCCCTCGAGCATCTCCCGCATCGCCGAGAAACGGTCGCCGTAGAACCCCGACGCATTACCGATACGGACCGGATTCGGAGTCATCTATCGACCTTCTGTCGAGGGTGCGGGAATGTTCGAAGGCTCGCGCCCGGCGCCGGGCGGTCCGGCGAAACACTGTGCGATCGTGGACCATTCACGGGCATTGTCCCCGACGATCTCCAGATCGAGGTCGGCCGGGGCACGACGCTGGGTGACCAGTTCACAGAAATCGACAGCCGGGCCGCGCACCACATCGGTGGCGTCGGCGGGTCCCCACGTCCACAGGTCCCCCGACGGCGCGGTGATCTCGAAGCGGAACGGCGTGGCCGGCGGCGTCCTTCCGTTGACGGCGTAGGCGAAGTCACGGGTGCGTACGCCGATGTGCACGACCGCCTTGATGCGGTCGGTGGGCGGAAGCGTCACGCCGAGCGCGTCGGCGACGTCGAGGCCGTGGGCCCACGTCTCCATCAGCCGTGCGGTGGCCATCGAGGTCGCCGACATGGGCGGCCCGAACCATGGGATCTTCGTCCCCTCGGGCGCCGCGAGCAGCGCACGGCCCAGCGACTCGCGCGCCGTCCGCCACTGCGTGAGCAGGTCGGCGGGAGACATCTGTGCGCCCTTCTCCGCGGCCGCGTCGACGAAACCGGCCGGATCCTTCATGGCCTCGCGGGCGATCTCGGCAAAAGCCTCCGGATCGGTGGCGGCGACCGCGGCCACCTCATCGGTCCACCCCAGATGCGCGATCTGGTGGGCGATGGCCCACCCGGGCGCGGGCGTGGGGGTCGCCCACCCGTCCGCGTCGAGGTCGGCGACCAGGTCATCGAGTTCCGCCGAGGCGGCGGCGAGGTCGGCGACGACCTCCTGCACGAGCGACATGCGACCAGCGTCACACGCGACCATCAAAAAATCAAGCGCGCATGATTGTTTTCTCCGCGACGGCGCTCCTCTCCTCGCCGACAGCGCTCGCCAGATCTTCGACAGCGCCTTCCTCGTCGCATCGCCACCGGTTCGCGACCTGCGTCACACCCGGTGAACGCCGCACGGACGTCACCGAGATCGGGTGATAGGACTGAGCAATGACCGATATGTCACCCAGCTCCACGACGGTTCGCGACCCACTGTCGGTGTTCCATGTCGGCGGCCTGACGGTGTCCGGCACCCAGGCGAGCGCGCAACAACAACTCTGCGCACAATTCGCCGACCACCGGGGCCGAATCGACCTCCCGGCGTTCGGCGTCCTCTTCGACCACATCGGTGGCATCCCCTTCCACCTCGCGGGCACGCGGTCGGGCGCACTGAGCATGCAGGCACGGCTGACCATGTCGGCGCTGGGACACGTCGACGTCGACGACCGGCTCACCTGCGACGCGCAGCTCGCCATGCACGACGACCACACCGGCGTCACCCCGGTACAGATCCGGACCGAGGCCGGCCAATTGTGCTGCATCGGGACGGCGCGGAACATGCGCGTCGGTCGTGCCACCACCGACGGCACCACCGAGACTCCGGTGTTCGACGTCCCGAATTGTGCTGATGCCCAAGGTGTTCTACTTCCCGAGGCGCTACCGCCCACGCTCGACGGGCGCGACGTGGTTGCCCAGATCTCGGCGCGGGTCCGCGACGCCGGCCCGCTGACCACCCTGCTCAACGGCGGCGTCGATCTCGTCGACGACGACGGTGCCATTCGATTCACGGCGACTACCGAGCCGTGGATGGGCAATGTCTTCGGCACGATGCACGGCGGCGTCATCGCCACCATCGTCGGCCAGGCCTTCTCGTTCGCCGGCCAGGCGCTGGCCCCGGCCGGTGCCGATTACCGGGTCGCCGACATGTCGGTCGGGTTCTTCCGGTCGCCCGCGGTGCACGGCGGTGACGTCATCGTCGAGGTGACCCCGGTCAAGACGGGCCGGCGTGTGGCGGCTCTTGCCGCGCGCATGACCGCACACGACGGATTGCTGCTGTGCGAGGGCGTCGCCGACATCCACTTCCGCTGATCCGCTGCGCACGACGGGGCGTTCGCGCCGTTGTCGACGGCTGATCGCACTGATATCGTTTGGTACGAAAGGGGCTGATGTTACCAATGTTGCAGATGAAGTTCACTCACCGACGCGCCGCACTCGGCGCGTGCCTGACCCTCGGAGCATGCGCGTTCGCTCCACTGGCTGCGGGCACCGCTGCGGCGGCTCCGCAGACCACCCCGCAGGACGTCCGCACCCTCGACGCGTCGCAGCAGACGCCGACCATCGGCGTCAGCCGCTCGGGCGCGATGCCGACGGGCGGATTCGTCGCACCGCTCGCAGCAGCGGCAACCGGCGCGGACTCGACCGTCGTCTGGCTCGAGCCCATGCCCAAGGACGCGTGCGCAACCTCGCTCAGCGATGCGAAAGTCGCGGTGAGCTGGAAGAACACCTCGGCTCACACCAGCGACGATGCCACCTTCCCGGCGTGCTCGGCCGGTAAACCCGCACTCAGTCCGGAGCTGAAGACCGGTCCGGGAACCCTGGAGTTCACGGTGACCGTGCTCGGCACGGGTGGCGACACCTTCACCCTCTCCCCCGGCACCGCGACGATCCAGCGCTGACACCTCACCCGACGGCGCTCTCGGCACACCCGAGGGCGCCGTCGGCGGGTTGAGGCCCGACCCGTCCGACGTCCCAGTAGACAATTCTGGAAATCTGTAAACACCGGGCTGGAACACGTTCTAGATTTGGGGCATGGCCGAGACCGTGACCCAGCTGCTCCTCGAACGCGCCGACGACGACAACGTCGCCATCATCGACGACGACACGCGCCGTACGTGGCGCGACCACATCGCCGACGCCCGCCGAATGGCCTCGGCGGTACTCTCCCTCGCCGACCCGCAGCGGCCGATGCACGTCGGCACACTGCTCGGAAACACCCCAACCATGTTGACCGCGCTGGCCGCCGGGGCCCTCGGCGGCTACGTCACCGCGGGCATCAACAACACCCGCCGCGGCGAGGCACTTGCCGGCGACATCGCCCGCGCCGACTGCCAGATCTTGCTGACCGACGCCGAACATCGCGATCTCCTCACCGGGCTCGACTTGCCCGGAGTCACCGTCATCGACACCTCCACCGCGGATTGGTCGCACCGCGTCGACGCGGCCGGCGAGCTGGTTGCCTACTCGACGCCGGGCGCGATGGACCCGTTCATGCTCATCTTCACCTCCGGCACGAGCGGAAACCCCAAGCCGGTTCGGCTGGCGCACATGCTGATTCCCTTCGCCGGCCCTCCCCTGGTCGACAAGTTCGGCATCACCTCCGATGACATCTGCTATCTGTCGATGCCGCTGTTCCACTCGGCCGCGCTGCTCGGCGGGTACAGCGTCGCCGCCACCGCGGGCGCGGCAATCGTCCCGGCCCGGTTCTCCGCGTCGACCTTTCTCGACGACGTCCGCCGCCACGGCGTGACGTTCATGAATTACGTGGGCAAACCGCTCGCCTACATCCTCGCCACCCCCGAACAACCCGACGACGCCGACAATCCGCTGCGCGCGGCCTTCGGCAATGAGGCCACCGATCAGGACATCGCCGACTTCGCCCGGCGTTTCGATTGCAGCGTGTGGGACGGTTACGGGTCGAGTGAGCTCGCCATCATCGTCACCCGTGAACCCGGCACCCCACCCGGCTCCATCGGCAAGGGCTTTCCCGGTGTAGCCGTGTACGATCCGGCCACCACCACCGAATGCGCACGCGCACGCTTCGACGCGGGCGGCGCGCTGATCAACGCCGACGAGGCCATCGGTGAACTCGTGAACACCTCGGGCGCAGGCATGTTCACCGGGTACTACAACGACGAGGCCACCACCGGCGAACGGCTCCGCGACGGCATGTACTGGTCGGGTGACCTCGCCTACAAGGACGACAACGACTGGATCTATCTGGCCGGCCGCACCGGCGACTGGATGCGCGTCGACGGGGAGAACATGACAGCCGGACCCATCGAGCGTGTCCTGCAACGTATTCCGGGGATCAGTCAGGTCGCCGTCTACGGGGTCCCCGACGACCGGGTCGGCGACGCGGTGATGGCGGCGATCGTGCTCGACGACGACGCGTCCATCGATCCCGACGACTTCGCCGCCGCGCTCGCCGCCCAACCCGATCTCTCCCCCAAGGCCTGGCCCCGATATGTGCGGATCGCGACGACGCTGCCGACGACGGCCACCAACAAGATCGTCAAACGGCAACTGAAGTCCGAGGGTGCGGTCCCCGGCGGCGGAACGCTCTGGGTGCGCCCGGCCCGCGCACGCACCTACCACGTGTCGACCGCGACCCCGGCGCCGGCATGACCGGTGCGGTTCCAGACTCCCCAGACACTGTCGCCCCAGGCCCTTCCACCCCGGACCCCGACACCGACCGTCCGCAGCTGACCGAGCTCGGCTACTACGCGCTGTCCCGGCATCCGGTGCGTCCGGCCGAACTCGTCGACGAGGCAGCGCATGCCGAACACCTCGGCCTGGGAACGGCATTCGTCTCCGAACGCTTCAACGTCAAGGACGCCGCGGTGTTGAGCGGGGCGCTCGCGGCGGCGACCACCCGCCTCGGCCTGGCCACCGCGGCGACCAATCACACCACACGCCACCCGATCGTCACCGCCACCATGGCCGCCACGCTCGACGAGGTGTCGTCGGGGCGGTTCGCGCTCGGGCTGGGACGAGGGATCACACCGCAGTGGCAGATCCTCGGCCTGCCCACGATCACCGGCGCAGGCATCGAGGACGCGGTCGGCGTGCTGCGCCGGCTGTGGTCGGGTGAGATGATCGTCGGCCACGACGGACCGTCCGGCTCGTATCCCCTGTTGTCCCTGGGCATCACACTCGATCCACCACCGCCGGTGCTGCTGGTGACCATGTCGCCGAAGACGCTCGACCTCGCCGGGCGCATCGCCGACGGCGTTGTCCTGCACACCTTTCTCACCGCCGACGCCACCCGCGCCGCGGTCACCCGCGTGCGCACCGCCGCCGAGGCATCCGGCCGCGACCCGGACTCGGTGCGCATCTGGTCGGTACTGGCCACCGTCCCCGACGACCTCGACGCCGACGACCGGTCACGCCGCCTCCACGGGCGTCTCGCCACCTATCTGCAGGGCTACCCGGAGGTGCTCGTCGGCGCGAACGATTGGGACACCGTGGATCTGGATCGCATCCGGGCCACCGCCGCATTCACCGACGCTCGCGGGCCGATCGACGCGAGCGCCACCGAGGCGCAACTCGACGAACTTGCCGGCGCAATCCCGGACTCGTGGGTGGCCGACTGTGCGGTCGGCTCGCCACGGGCCTGCGCAACCGCGGTTGCCGACCAGTTCGACCTCGGCGTCGACTCGGTGATCCTGCATGGCGTGGCCCCCACCGAGATCGACGACATCGTCGGCGCGTATCGCACGCTGGACCGCCGTCCGCGACACCCGTTGCCCACCAATCCCGGCCGAGGACACCATTCATGACCGTCACCGACATCCCCACCGCCGTCGAGCACCTCACGCCGGCACTTCTCACCGAATTGCTGGCCGACTCCGGTCACCACGCGGTGGTCCGTACCGTCGAGGCCACGCCGGTCGGCACCGGCCAGATGGCCGACTCCTTGCGCCTCCGAATGACATTCGACGGCCCGACCGAGCTGCCGTCGACCATGATCGCCAAACTGGCGACCGGGGATCCGGGCCAACGCGAGTTCGCCTCGGGTGCGTTCCGCAACGAGGTCACGTTCTATCGGGAACTGGCCACGGAGTTCGCCGTTCCCGTCCCCGCCTGCTACGCCGCGGCCCTGTCGGAGAGCTGCAGCGAGTTCGTGGTGCTGCTCGAGGACATGGGTGGGGCGCGTCAGGGCGACCAGATCGCCGGCTGCACCGCCGGGCAGGCAGAGGCGGTGGCCCTCGCGGCTGCGGGCCTGCACGCTCCCCGATGGAACGATCCCGCTCTGCTGCAACGCTTTCCCCTGCCCACCTCCGACGACCGGGAGCTGATGGACTCGGTCCTCGCGCCGATGACCGCCCAGTACCGCGACCGGTTCCGCCCGGGTGCGGCGGAGAACGAGTTGCTGGACTGGCTGGTCGAGCATGCCGGCGCCTGGCTGGTCGCACCGACCTCGCACACCGCGCTCATCCACGGTGACATGCGGATCGACAACGTGCTGTTCGGGGCGGACGGCGCGGTCACCGTCGTCGACTGGCAAACCATCACCACGGGATCGGCGTTGCGTGACATCGCCTTTCTGCTCGTCACGAGCCTCGACGTCGAGGACCGGCGCGCACACGAACGTGACATCGTCGCCGCCTACCACCGACGTCTCGTCGAACTCGGGGTGCGCGACTACACCGCCGAGACGTGCTGGGCGGACTATCTCGTCAATCTCATCCAGGCACCGCTGATCGTCGTGTTCGGAGCCGGTGCCGCCCGCCCGACCGCCCGCGGTGACGCCATGTTCGCCGCCATGGCGCATCGCGCCGCCGTCGCGCTCGCCGACCTCGCGCCGGAGATGCCCCGGTGACCCCGGCCCTCACCACGGTGTTCGGCGCCACCGGTTTCCTCGGTGCGCGGGTGGTCGGTCGCCTCCTGGCTCAGGCAAGCAGCAGCCGGACCGGCGCCGAGCCTGGCGCAGCGGTGCGGGTGATGGTGCGGCCGGGCTCGGACACCTCGATGCTCGACGACCTCGACGTCGAGATCGTCGTCGGCGAACTCGACGACGCCGACGCGGTGTCGCGGGCGATGTCGGGTGCCGCTCGGGTGATCTACTCCGTCGTCGACACCCGCGCGTGGATTCGTGATCGGAAACCGCTGTGGCGCACCAATGTCGAGATCCTGCGCGGGGTCCTCGACGTCGCCGCCCGCCACGATCTGGAACGGTTCGTCTACACCTCGAGTATGTGCACCATCGGTCGGGTGCGGGGTCGGCCGGCGTCGGAGAGCGATGCGTTCAACTGGGCCTCGACCGCGAATGCCTATGTGCTGTCGCGGGTTGCGGGCGAGCGCACGGCGCTCGACGCCGCCGGGCGTGGCGTGCCGGTGGTCGCGATGTGTGTCTCCAACACCTACGGCCCCGGCGACGTCAAACCCACCCCGCACGGAGCCTTCGTGGCCGGAGCCGCCTTGGGCAAGTTGCCGTTCGGGCTGCGCGGGATGTGCGCGGAAACGGTCGGCGTCGACGACGCCGCCGAGGCACTGATCCGGGCCTCCCGCGGCGGCCGGATCGGCGAACGCTACATCGTCAGCGCCGACTACCTCGACCTCGGGGAGATCATCCGGATCGCCGCCGACGAGGCGGGCGTCGCGCCCCCGCGACCGACGTTGCCCCGCCCGGCGATGTACGCGCTCGGAGCCGGCGGCGATCTCCGATCGCGGATCACCGGGACACCACAACGACTGTCGGTGGACACGGTGCGATTGATGCATTGCATGTCGCCCATGGATCACCGGCGGGCGAGCGACGAATTCGATTGGCATCCGGGCTCTGTCGAGGACTCTGTGCGGGCCGCGGCCCGCTATTGGGTACAGCGTCGAGCCGCCCGACGCGAGGTCACACGCTGACCGGTCGGAACCACCTCACACGGGCAGTGCACCGATGTCGGCATCGGCGGAGCCGAAATGCCGGTAGGTCGCGAGTTCACGGGCCCGGCGTCCGCGCCATTCGAGGTAGCGGTCGGCCACCGGGGTCCGGCCGAGGACCCGATGGCCGACGGTGTTGCGCACCCACGCCGCACCGAATGCCCACGGAAGGCGTTGCGGCAGTAGGAGATCCCGCATGCCACGGGGCCCGAGGAATCCTTCGAGCATGCTCAGCAACCGTTCCCGCGTATAGCGCGCGGCGAGATCGGGAGTGTGCCGGTAGTGCAGTTCGGATTGCGCGTCGACCAACGCCCTGGACAACTCACCTCCGGCGTCGGTGACCCCGGTCTGGCACAACAGGATCGCATAGCTGAGTTGATGCTGATCACGTTCGTGGTCGAACAACCAGTCCTCGTCGACGCCGATGAGCCAGCCCACGTACTTCCACAGGTGCATGATCGCGCGGGACTGTTCGGCGTCGACGGGCACACCGAGGGATCGCACGCCCATCATGAGCGCGCCACTGAAGAGGTTGAGGGTGGAGGCGAGATCGGTCTGGTTGATCGGCAGCCCCCACTGCGTGGCATCCCAGCGCCCGTTCTTCTCGAAGGCCTCGTTGACCAGCGCGTGCATCAGCCGGACGTGCACGGTGAGTTTCCACCCGTCGCCGTCGCGGGCCATGCCGCCGGGTGCGCCCACCGCGATCGCCCACGTCTGGGTCTCGCCGAGCCGACGTGTCGCGCTACTGCGGGCCAGCCCGCCGGTCTCGGCGAGCAGGTCGACCGGCCCGCCGAAGCGGTAACCGCCGATCAGGGACAGGGCGAGCAGGACGTCGTTGGCGTTTCGTCCGAACCGCCGGAAGACCTGTGCGCCATACTCGACGAGTTCCGGGTCGACCCACGACGGCGTGGCCTCGACGCGGGTGAAGAACTCGCGCAACGCGGTGGGTGCGTCGTCGGGGACACCGTCCTGCAGGGCTCGGTGGACCGCGCGCATCGAGACACGATCGGGATGTTCCCGAGGTAGGCGCATCGCCGCGACCAGCGCCGCCGCCGGTTCGTCGCGCATCATCAGCCGCCTGCCGAGCAGCGACATCTCCTCGGCCGTCGGCTCACGCAGGCGCCAATACGCGCGCAACGGCCGCCCGATCCGCCGGCCACGGTCGGGTGACGCCCGGAATCGGCGGGGTGGTTGGAGATCCTGCGGCACCACAGCGGTCATGAGACGAAACTAGCAATGAGTCTCACCGGGATCAACCACACTCGGTCAGGTCAGCAGGTCGGCGAGCTCACTCATGTCGTAGGGCGCGGTGGCGCCGTGATCCCGATAGGCGACGAAGGTGGGTTGGTGCGGATCGTATCGTCCGATGAAACCACCTGCGGCGCTGAAGATCTGACCGGTGATCTCCGACGCCGCCGCACTGGCGAGGAAGGTGTAGAGCGGTGCGACGTACTCGGGTGGAGCCGGATCGAGCGCGGCATCTCGGGTGAACTCGTCGAGAATGCCCCGCTCATGCAGGCTTTCGATGTGCCGCACGTACTCCGGCCCCGACGACAACCGCGACTTGGCTCCCGGCATCACGACGTTGACGCGCACACCGAGATCGCGCAGATCACCGGCCGCGGCGAGCGCGAGTGCGTTCACCCCACCCTTCGCGGCGGGATATCCACTGCCACCGAAGGTTCCGAGCGACGCGGCCGAGCCGGTGAGCACGATCGATCCCGACTCCTGCTCGGCGAACACCCGTCCGGCGATCGAGGTGACGTGGAACGCGCTCATCAGGTGAGCGTCGATCTGTTCCCGGAACTGGTCCTCGGTGATCGTCAGGACCGTCGACCCCGGCGGCTCGGCGATCCCGGCACAGTTGATGGCGATGTCGAGTGCACCGAACCCGGACAGCGCGGCGTCGGCCATCTTCTCCACGACGCCGGCGTGTCCGGCCGGCCCACACACCCCGACCGCCTGCCCACCACCGCCGACGATCTCCTCGACGGTCGCGGCCACGGCCTCGTCGTCGCGTCCGTTGATCACCAGCGAGACCCCACGCCCGGCGAGTGCGTACGCCACCGAGAGGCCGATACCCCGGGTGGCACCCGCGAGCATCGCCACCCGGCCGGCCAGATCGAGTTCGACCATCACACCCCGCTGGTGATCGGAGTGATCGGCAGCGCGGTGACCGGGACCGAGCGGCCGCGGTCGGTGAAGCCGAAGTCGGCGCCGGAACTGAACCGGGTGATCGCCACCTCGCCGCTCTCGGGCTGTTCGACGTCGCCGAGCGCGAACCGCACACTGAGCCCGCTGCCGGTGGACGTGCGCCCGGTACGTGCGCACTCGGTGACCACCCACCTCGGGTCCACGGCCACACCGATCGCGCGCAGCGGTTCGATGCGGTCGTGGGTCAGCAGGGTGATCCATCCGCCGTCGGTCCGTGCGTCGGACTCGCCGGGGATCGTCACCACGACCTCGTCCCCCACGACATCGACCTCGATCCCGGTGTAGCGGCGGGGTCCGAGCACCGGCACCAACGCGATCACCTGCGCGAGCGCTGCGGCGTCGGTTCCCAGCCGCAGCGCCCGCCGCAACCGATCCGCCGACAACCCCGCGATGCCGGTGAACTGTTTGCCGAAGATCTCGCGCGCCTGCTCGTCGGAGTCGGCGTGGCGACGCACGCTCGTCCAGAAACCCAATGCGAGCAATTGGTGTTGGAGGGCAACCTCTTCGGCGATTCGCGCCAACGCGGAGTGCGACCACTCCCGGAACTGCAGGTCCGCGACGAGCGGTCCGCGATAGTCGACGAACCCGTCGTCGGCGTCCGGATCGATCGCCACCAGCTCGATCTGCGCGGCACGTGTGGTGAACATCGTCTCGGCGTCGGCCGGCAGTGGGAGTTCGTCACGGTCGGGTTCGATCGTCACCGTCCACGCGCAGTGCGGGTGCCGGTCGGCCGGACGACGCGGCGGCCGATGGATCGGCCGGATGCGGGCCCGCCGATTGGTGGCGATCGCGGTCGCGTCGAATGTCGGGTCCTCGATGTCGTGGCACATCGCGGTGACGTACTCGTCGCCGAGCGGCTCGACATCCATCAACGCGCCACAGTGATTCAGCACGAACGCACCGTGGTGGTGGTCGGTGACCTCGTAGCGGAAGTCCATGAACTGCGGGGGCGCCCCGATGTCGAGTTGCAGGCATTTGAACATGTCCTCGACGCCGTCACCGTCGATACCCAACGCGGTCCGCATCCGGTGGGTGTAGACAGGGCTGGCGGCCATCCATTCCTCGATGGCCACCTGTGCCATCGTGTCCCGGCCGAAGGCGCTGATGAGGTGCGCCATTCCACTGCGATCGATGAGTTGCCCCGACAACAGCAGCTCCGGAATGAGGTCGGCGAGCTGGTCGCCGGACAGATCGGAGTAGGTGCGGGCCGGAATCTCTTGGGCTGTATCGGTCATGGGTTCAGGTCACCAGAAGGGCACCGGCGCCTTGCCGAACGGATACCAGCCCGGCTGATCACCGGTAGCCTTCTCGATCCGTTTGAGCATGCCGTCGCTCATCGCATTGTTCTTCAGCATCTCGATGAACAGGGCGGAGACGTTGCCGTAGTCGAAGAAGTCACGCTGCCAGGAGAACTGGAAGTTCCCGGCATACTTGAACCAGCTCCCCTGGATGCCTTCGAGCGCATAGTGGGAACCGTCGTCGCGGGTGCCGGAATAGATCTGCTTCCATAGTCCGATCATCGAGCCGGTGCGATCGTCGATCACCCATTCCTGATACGGGTAGGTCCAGCCCTCGAGGCCCTCCATCTCCTGCCCGAGCGCGATCTCACGGATCTCGTCGCGTCCGACGGCCATGAAATCCTTGTCGGGGCCGTAGTTCCAGCCGTAGGTGGCGTCCTCGGTGTAGAACTCCGCCAACGGTTTCCAGTCGCCGGCTGCCTCGGCGTCGATGTTGGCCTGCAGCCAGCGCTGCTTCATCTCGTCCAGTTCGGCACGATCGAAAGGCATGAAAGGTCCTCGTCATTCGTTGTCGTCGTCGATGATTCTCAGTGCTTGGGTCGGGCAGTACTGCACGGCGGCGAGTACTTGCTCGCGCAGGCTCTCGTCGGGCTCCTTGTCGAGGATCTCGGCGTGATCGCGGTGCGCGACGAAGACCTCCGGGGCCTCCATCTCGCACATCCCGTGGCCCTGGCACAGGTCGAGATCGATCTCGATGCGCATCACGACTCCGTATCCCGGACCCGTTTGCGGTAGCGCACCCGGCACGGTTGCGCGAGCTGCACCACCATCTTCGAGTGGTCGTTGTGATAGCTGTCGGCGGGTTGGGCCATCTCGAACTCGTAGTTCTGGAACAGCACCGAGAAGATCGCCTTGAGCTGCATGATCGCGAATTGCGCTCCCACACAACGGTGTCGGCCGGCGCCGAAGGGAATCCAGGTCCAGCGGTTGACCAGGTCCTCCTGGCGTGGCTTGAGGTAGCGATCCGGGTCGAAGGTGTCGGGATGGGGAAAGTCGTCGCCAAGCCGATTGGACACCGCGGGCGAGACCGCGATCGTCTGACCGGCCTTCACCTCGAATTCCTCGATGTGGAAATCGTTCTGCACCAATCGCATCAGGATGATCAGCGGCGGATGCAGACGCAACGCCTCCTTCAGCGCGTTCTCCAACAACGGCATCTGCCGGGTGTGGGCGAAGGTGTACTCGGGACGCTCGCCGGGCGGTGTGTCGCCGTAGATCTCGTCGAGCTCGTCGTAGACGCGACGTAGGTATTCGGGATTGCGCAGCAACTCGATGAGGGTCCACGCTGCCGTGCCCTGGGTGGTGTGGTGGCCGGCGAACATCATCGAGATGAACATGCCGGTGATGGTGTCGGCATCGAAGCCGACCTGGATCAGGACATCCATCAGGTCCCGATCTTCTTTGTCCGCCACCGGGTTCGCAACGCGCTCTTCCATCACGCCCTGGATGTACTCGACGAGTTCGGCGCGTGCGGCGTCGCGGCGTCGGAAACTCTCGATGTCGGCGTGGGCATCGACGTAGGCGATGGGGTCGGTGCCCTTCTCCAGGTCGTGGAACAGTTCGGAGACGTGCTTGTCGAGCTGCTCGCGGAATTTGCGGCCGATCAGGCACGCCGAGGAGGTGTAGAGGGTCAGCTCGCCGAAGAACTCGAGTAGATCGATCTCACCCTCATCGCCCCATCCGGCGATGATGCGCTCGGCCTCGTGGGGAATCGTCACCGCATGTTGCTTCATGTGCGTGCCCTTGAGCGCCGAGTTGTGAATCGCCTTGGAGCGCTCCTCGGGACTCGCGTCGAACACCACGCCTTCACCGAAAACCGGTGTCATGAACGGGTATGCGGCCGCCTGGTCGAGATCCTCCTCCGGTGCGCGGAAGAACTCCTCGTTGGCCGCGGCACCGGAGACGAGCACCACCTCACGGTCGGCGAGCTGGAACTGCCCGACGTCACCGCACTCCTCGCGAACCCGCCAGAACAGGCCGATCGGGTCGGTGGCGAGCTCGTCGAGATGACCGTGTTCACCGTCGCCGCCGGACACGCGTTTCGGGGTCGTGAGGGTGGTCATTGATCGGATCCTTTCGGGGGGAGTTTGCTCTTGGGGATGGCGCCTTCGGCCTCCACCTCGACGCTGCGCATGTGCGCGCCGCGCGGCATCGCGACCATGGCCGCGACCGCCTGCGCAATGTGTTCCGGGGCAAGGAAATTGCCATGCCGCGCCAATCCGTGCGTGATCCAGTCGTTGAGCATGTTCTCGGTGGTCTTCTGGTCGAGATTCATGCCCATGCCGGTGAGGGTCTGGCCCGGTCGCACCACCCCGGCGCGCACGCCGGTGCCCTCGAGTTCGAGTTGGATGGTCGCGACGAGACCGTCGATGCCGGACTTGGCGGCCACATACGCCGACGACCACGGCCGTGGGTGCAGTGCCACATCGGATCCGATGAACACGAAGTCCCCGCGCGTCCGCGCGATCATGCCGCCGATGACAGCGCGGTAGAGGCGGTAGGCGCCGGTGAGGTGGATGTTGATCTGATCGGCGAACTCCGCCGACGAGGTCTCGTACGACAGGCCGACGGCGAGGTCACCGGCGCCGGCGACGACGATCTCGAGGTCACCGATCGCGGCCTGCGACTTGGCGACACACTCGAAGACCGATGCCTCGTCGGTGACGTCGAGGGGCACCGCGACGGCTTCCCCGCCCGCGGTGGTGATCTTGTCGGCGAGTTCTTGGAGACGGTCGACTCGGCGCGCGGCCAGGGCCACCGGATGCCCCTGAGCCGCCAACCATCCGGCGGTGGCTGCGCCGATGCCGGAGGATGCGCCGGCCACCAGGACCGGGCGTCGGGCGGGATGCGGGAGGAAGGCCATCAGCGCACCGTCACTCGTACCGGGAGTTCGGCGAAGCCGCGGACGTTCACCGAGTGCACACGCACCGCGTTCTCGATGTCGATGTCGACCGATCGGATCGACCGGGCCACCTCGGTCAGCCCGATGTTGGCCTCCAACCTCGCCAGGTGGGCGCCGAGGCAGAAATGGGTGCCCATGCCGAAGCTCATCAGCGCCTGACCGCAGTCCCGGCCGATCCGGTAGCGGTCGGGGTCGTCGAAGACGTCCTCGTCGCGATTGGCCGATCCGACCAGCAGCAACACCCGTTGACCGGCGGCGATGGTGTGCTCGCCGTAGTCGACGTCGGCGGCGACCCGGCGCAGCACCATCTGCGTCGAGTTGTCGTAGCGCAGCGTCTCCTCGGTCCAGTCGGGCACCAGGTCGGGGTCGGCGATGACACGCGCCATCTCGTCGGGATTGCCCCAGGCCCAATACAGGGCATTGGCAAGCAGTTTGGTGGTCGTCTCGTTGCCGGCCACCACCATCAGCACCATGAATCCGACGATCTCGTCGTCGGACAGCGCCGTCTTGGCCCCCGACTCGTCGTCGATCTCGGCGGTGAGCAGTGCCGAGACGAGGTCGTCGCCGAGGTTGGTGCGGCGTTCGGCGATCAACGCCGAATAGTATTTGTGCAGTTCGATATACGCGTACACGGCCGCTTCGGGGACGTCGAGCACCCCCTCCTCGCGATGCAGCAGCAGATCCGACTGCTTGCGCAGGAACGCCCGGTCATTCTCGGGGACGCCGAGCAACTCCGACACCACGTCCATCGGGAGCAATCCGGCGAAGTCGGCGACATAGTCGAATTCGCCCTTGTCGAGGCACCGGCTCCAGTGTTCGTGGGTCAGGGCGGTGATCCGGCCGGAGAGGTCGTTGACGCGGCGCGGGGTGAAGCCCTTGCTCACCAGTTTGCGGATACGCATGTGCTTGGGGTCGTCGAGTGCCAGAAACGACATCGATTTGTGTGCGTCGGGACCGTACGACGCCGGGTCCATCGACACGCCCCAGGCGTTGGACAGGTTCACCGAGTCACGAAACGCGCTGCGCACGTCCGCGTGCCGGGCCAGCGCCCAGAAATCCAACTCGGAGTTGTAATACACCGGCGCCTCGCGGCGCAGGCGAGCATAGGTGGGATACGGATCCTCATGAAAGCCATAGGCGTACGGATCGAACGGAATGTGCTCCTGCATCCCGGCCACGGCAACGGCGTCGGTCATCGGGTGTGCTCCATCATCACGATTGCTTCTCCATCAGCAGGTGGGCGGCGGCGACCAGACGTTCGGAGGTCTGCTCGTAGCTGAGGTGGCCCATCCCGGCGTGCACGAGCCCGCCGGCGTACAACATCTCCAACGCGTCGACGACCGGCCCCGGGTTCTCCGGGTCCACCTCGAGCGCCTGGGCGAGGCGTTGGCGGATGAATCCGCCGATGCGCAGACGCAGGTGTTCGACGTCAGGGTCGGTACCCAACAGCGCGACGGTGACAGCGCCGCCGAGTTGGCCCTCGCCGGCGACCACCAGGGAGACATCCCGCAGCACGGCGGCCACCCGGTCGGCCGGATCGAGGGCCGGGTCGGGGTCGGGCACGCCGTCGGCAAGTCGGCGCCAGAACACCTCGGCCACAAGGTGACTCTTCGACGAGAAGTAGGTGTAGGCGGTGGCGGGTGCGACACCGGCCCGCTTGGCGACCACCCGAACCGTCAACCCGTCGAAGCCCTCGTCGTTGAGCACGTCGACCGCGGCGTCGGTCAGCCGGGCAACGGTTTCGGCCTGCTGGGCGGAGAGTCGCCGTCGGGTCGATTCCTGGGATACGGGGCTGGACATGTGACCGACGCTACACTAGGTTTGAACTTGAGTCCAGACACCTGTCCAGATGGAGTTCCAGTTCATGTCACTCAGACCCGTATCCGCCTCGGATCTACTCATCGACGGCAAGCTGATCCCCGGCGGGGGTGGCACTTTCGATGTCATCAACCCCGCCACCGAGGCCGTGATCGGCAAGGCGGCCGACGCCGACGCCGACGACATGGATGCCGCGATCGCCGCCGCTCGACGCGCCTTCGACGAAACACCGTGGTCCCGGGACCACTCATTTCGCGCGCGTTGCCTCCGGCAGCTGCGCGACGCCCTGCTCGCGCACGTCGACGAACTCCGTGAGATCACCGTCGCCGAAGTTGGTTGCCCGGTGTTCCTGACGCACGGGCCGCAGCTGGAAGGACCCATCAACGACCTCGGCTACTTCGCAGACCTCGCCGAGAATTATTCGTGGACCACCGATCTCGGCGAGGCCAAGCCGATGGGACTGAAGAACCATCGCGAGGTGCGCAGCGAGGCGGCCGGCGTCGTCGGCGCGATCACGCCGTGGAACTTTCCGCACCAGATCAACTTCGCCAAGATCGGGCCGGCACTTGCCGCCGGATGCACGGTCGTCCTCAAGCCCGCCCCCGACACCCCATGGTGTGCGGCACTGGTCGGCAAGGTGATCGCCGAGGAAACAGACTTCCCGCCCGGCGTCGTCAACATCGTCACCTCCAGCGATCACGCAGTGGGCGCCCAACTCGGCAGCGACCCGCGCGTGGACGTCTTGTCCTTCACCGGGTCCACCGCCACCGGCAAGAAGGTGATGGCCGCTGCCGCGGAATCGCTCACCAAGGTCTTCCTCGAACTCGGCGGGAAGTCGGCGTTCGTCGTCCTCGACGACGCCGATCTCGCGGCCGCGTGCTCGATGGCCGCGTTCGCCGTGGTCACCCACGCCGGGCAGGGATGCGCCATCACCACCCGACTGCTCGTCCCCCGTGAGCGACTCGACGAGGCGATCTCCGCCACCCGCGACAGCCTCGCCGGACTCGCCGCGGGCGACCCGGCCGACGCCGGAACCATCTGCGGGCCCTTGATCTCTGCTCGACAACGTCAGCGTGTGGAGTCCTACATCGAACTCGCACGTGCGGAGGGTGGCACCATCGAGATCGGCGGCGGACGACCCACCGACAAGCCCACCGGATTCTTCGTCGAACCCACGTTGATCTCCGGGGTTGATAATTCGTCCCGGGTCGCGCAGGAGGAGATCTTCGGGCCGGTGTTGGTGATCCTCCCCCACGACGGCGACGACGACGCCATCCGCATCGCCAACGATTCTCCGTACGGACTCTCCGGAGCGGTGTGGGGTACCGACGAGGACCGGATCAACAAGGTCGTCAACGGCATTCGCACCGGAACCATGTCCGTCAACGGCGGCATCTGGTACTCCGCCGACGTGCCCTTCGGCGGCTACAAGGCGTCGGGTATCGGCCGCGAGATGGGCGTCGCCGGCTTCGAGGAGTATCTGCAGACCAAGGCCGTCGCCCGACCCGCCTGACCTCATCATTCAACGAAAAGAGCAGCAGCACATGACTTCTTCACGATTCACCGACAAGACCGTCATCGTCACCGGCGCCGCCGGAGGCATCGGCGAGGCCTACGCACGAGCACTGGCCGGCGAGGGCGCCAATGTGGTCGTCGCCGATCTCAACGACGAGGCCGGCGAGAAGGTCGCCGCCGACATCGGTGGACGCTACGTCCACACCGACGTCTCCGACCCCGACTCGGCGGCCGCACTCGCGCAGGCCACCGTGGACACGTACGGCCGGATCGACGGTCTGGTCAACAACGCAGCGATCTACGGCGGGATGAAGCTGGACTTCTTGATCACCGTCCCATGGGACTACTACAAGAAGTTCATGAGCGTGAATCTCGACGGCGCGCTCAACGTCACCCGCGCGGTGTACTCGCACATGACCGATGGTGGTGCGATCGTGAATCAATCCTCCACCGCGGCATGGTTGTACAGCGGCTTCTACGGCCTCGCGAAGGTTGGCGTCAACGGGCTCACCCAACAGTTGGCCACCGAGCTCGGCGGTCAGAACATCCGGGTCAACGCCATTGCGCCCGGCCCCATCGACACCGAGGCGACGCGCAGCACCACACCGAAGGAGATGGTCGACGACATCGTGAACCGCCTGCCCCTCAAGCGCTTCGGTACACCCGAGGATCTGGTGGGCATGTGCCTGTTCCTGTTGTCCGACGAGGCCGGCTGGATCACCGGCCAGATCTTCAATGTCGACGGCGGGCAGGTGATCCGGTCGTGAGCACCGACGCTGCCGGCTCTCTGCGGCTCGGGTATGTCGGGCTGGGAAACATCGGTGGCCCGATGGCCGGCAGCCTCGCCAAGTGGGCCGGCGGGATGACGGTGTTCGACTTGTCCGAGGACGCCGTCGCCAAGCTCGTCGATCAGGGGGCCGATCGCGCGGAATCGCTGTCGGACCTGGCTTCTCGCACCGACGTCATCGGGGTCTGCGTGCTCAACGACGAGCAGGTCCGCACAGTCGTCAGCGGCGACGGCGGGCTGTTGAGCACCGCGGCTCCGGGGACGATCATCACCGTGCACTCGACGATCGCTCCGGAGACGGCAGTCGATCTCGCTGCCGCGGCCGCCGAGCGCGGCGTGACAGTGCTCGACGCCCCGATCTCCGGTGGCGCGGCCGGCGCCGCCGAAGGCCGTTTGGCGATCATGGTCGGCGGCCCGCGCGACGCCTACGAGAGAATAAAGGAACCATTCGCGCTCACCTCCGACATGGTGGTCCACGCCGGCTCGGACGTCGGTGCGGGCACGAAGATGAAGCTCGCGCGAAACCTACTCCACTTCATCTCGTTCACCGCCACCACCGAGGCCGCCCGCCTTGCCGAGGCAGCAGGTATCGACCTGGTGAAACTCGGAAAAGTGGTCCGCCACACCGATGCCATCACCGGTGGCGCCGGCGCAATCATGCTGCGCGACAACACCGCCGAGATCGCACCGGACGATTTCTGGTACGACATCTTCACATCGGTTCGAACCCTGGGCGAGAAAGATCTCACGCTGGCGTTAGCCCTTGCCGATCACTTGGGCGTCGACCTTCCGCTCGGTCGGTTGGCACGCCGCGACCTTGCCCAGGCGCTCGGCGTCCCCCACCACGAAGGAGAGCTCTCATGACGTCCGAGCAGCGCCAGAAGTCGCTCGACATGATGTCGAAGGTCTACGGCTGGGAGATGTCCGACGGACCCGGCGACTACTTCGCCCACACCGCCGATCAGGTGTTCGGCGAAGTCTGGTCCCGCGAAGGGCTTTCCATCCGCGACCGCCGACTCCTACTCCTCGGTGCCCTTGCACAGTCCGGCCAGATCGACGTCGCCGAGATCCAGGCGTCCTCTGCGCTGGCCAATGGCGAATTGACTCCGGAACAGCTGGAGGAGATCTCCCTGTTCCTCTGCTACTACGTCGGCTGGCCCCTGGGCACCAAGATGCACTTCATGTTCGGCAAGGTGATCGACAACCATCGCAAGTCCCAGAACGAATAGCCGACCATCGAAGGACGCTGACGCGCTCCTGCCCGACGGTGTTCCCACCCCGATGAACGAGGCCTCGAGACCCGTTGCACCGATAGGTATTCGGACCTCCGTGATCCGGTTCCAGCTCTGCCGCAGGCAGTCTCGAGGCTCGCCGCACGCGGCTCGCACCTCGACCATCGGGGGGTGACGACTCGCCACGGAAGGATGCTGACGCTTTCCCGCCCGATGATCGGGTACTCGGACCCTCCCCACCCGATGGTCGAGGTGTCCGGCGCCCCTGGCGCCGGGCCTCGAGACCCGTTGCACCGATGGGTATCCGGTCCACGGGCACGCGATCACCTCGACCATCGGGTGGGAATTATCTCTATGGAGTTCTCAAACAACAGATGCGGTCCCGGCCGGGCCGGATGCGGGGAATAAGGTTGTGGGGCAGTGCAGGTCAGGCTGCGGTGTCGTCGAGTCGCATGGTCCGCCGGTGATACGACGGCACTGGTTGTCGTTTCGGATCGATGCTGGCGGGCGGAACGAGCCACGGATGTCGGTCGAATCCCATGATGATGTCCCAACCGTGGTGGTGCACATCATCATGACAACTACTGCACAGCAGGCAGCCGTTGTCGAGGTCGGT